>JANRAA010000057.1:7212-8081 GCA_030728235.1 Flavobacteriales bacterium | reverse complement strand
GATGCATTGATATTACTTTTAATACGACTTCAACAGTTACCATTTTTTACAAGCTGACACGTGTCATGTTGTTAGGGAAATCAGCGATTAAATTGTAAACTCGTTGCGAAATCCAATTCCATGAAACGTATTTTACTTGTTGTTGCAGCAATATTCTTTTTTCTTTCCAACGGAAATGCCCAAGAGCACAGTGTCGCTCGAAAATGGAACGACGTACTTCTGGAAGCCATTCGAGGAGATCAGGCTCGACCAACGATACATGCCAGAAACCTTTACCACACATCTGTGGTATTGTACGACGCTTGGGCAGCTTACGACAGCATTGCAAGCACATGTTTCTTGGGCAATACCATGGGTGATTTCACCGTCCCCTTCGATGGGATTACGATACCAGAAGACATTCAAGCAGCGCAAGAAGAAGCCATGAGTTATGCTGCATACCGCATTTTACGCCACCGCTTTTTTTATTCTCCTGGATCTGTAGAAACCCTTCAGAGATGTGATTCATTGATGAATGCTTTGGGGTATGATATTGTATATGCGAGCACCGATTATAGCACCAACATTCCAGCTGCATTGGGCAATTATATCGGAGATAAGATGATTGAGTTTGGTTTTCAAGACGGCTCGAATGAAGGAGGAAGCTATGCGAATCAATATTACCTTCCGGTGAACCCTGATTTGGAGATGATTGAACCTGGAAATCCAACACTTGTTGACCCGAACAGATGGCAGCCATTAGCGCTAGAAACCTTTGTCGATCAAAACGGAATTCCTTTCACTACCGTTCCACCATTTCTTAGTCCGGAATGGGGAAATTTGACTCCTTTCGCCCTCGATGAATCTGTCCAAAACATTTATTTCAGAGA
>JANRAA010000057.1:3025-7202 GCA_030728235.1 Flavobacteriales bacterium | reverse complement strand
TCAGAGATGGCAATCAATACATCGTTTATCATGATCCGGGCCCTGCTCCTCAGCTCGACACCTTGGGATCGCGAGAATATGACGACATCTACCGCTGGGGATTTGAATTGGTGAGCATTTGGGCATCGCACTTGGATCCAACCGATGGAGTGATGTGGGACATTTCACCCGCAAGCATGGGCAATGTTGCTGAGCTGCCTACCAGTTACGATCAGTATCCAGAATTCTATGATTTGTATGAAGGTGGAGACCCAGGTATCGGACACGACATCAATCCATACACAGGCGAGCCATACGCACCACAAATTGTCGCTCGTGGCGACTACGCCCGCGTTTTGGCAGAATTCTGGGCCGATGGACCCCATTCAGAAACACCACCTGGACATTGGTTTACCATATTAAACTACGTGAATGACCACCCCATGATGGAGCATCGCTGGATGGGCGAAGGTGAGATTTTACCACTGTTGGAATGGGATGTTAAATCTTATCTCACATTGGGAGGTGCTATGCACGATGCCGCTATCACCGCTTGGGGAATAAAAGGGTGGTACGACTTTATCCGTCCTGTTTCGGCGATACGTTACATGTGCGACAAAGGACAGTCAAACAGCGAAGACCTGCCCCACTATCATCCAGCGGGCATACGCTTAAACCCAGGTTATATAGAGCTCATAGAAGCGGGAGATCCGCTAGCTGGAGACAATGGCGAGCACATCGGGAAAATCAAACTTTATACTTGGCGCGGACACTATTACATTGACGACCCCTTAACCGATGTTGCTGGAGTTGGTTGGATAAGATCAGAAGATTGGTGGCCTTATCAACGACCTAATTTTGTTACCCCACCGTTTGCTGGTTATGTTTCAGGCCATAGCACCTTCTCTAGGGCTGCTGCCGAAGTATTAACCCAGATAACTGGTGACGAGTATTTCCCAGGCGGCATGGGTGAATTCGACGCTCAAATGAACGAGTATCTTGTTTTTGAAGACGGTCCGAGTACCGAAATTATACTTCAATGGGCGACCTACCGTGACGCTTCAGACCAATGCAGCCTTTCGCGCATATGGGGCGGCATACACCCACCATGTGATGACATTCCTGGAAGAATTGCAGGTATAGAAATCGGAAATGGAGCATTTGACAAAGCCAGAGAATACATTGAAAGCGGACTCCCTCATGTAGATGCAGTGACCGCAGAAGTTTCCATAATCAATAGCGCCGACGGAGGATCGACGTTTCACGTGACCGCGCATTACGACGTTGAAATGGACATGAGCTCTACTCCCCAGTTAGAATTTATAGGTGCCGATCTTGAAAGCGGCGCCTTGTTGGACCAGAGTTTCATGTGGACAGACGCTGTAACAGGCGAATTCACTTGGAATGTGAGTGGCATTTCAGAAGAATGGCGAGATTTCCAGATCCGCATATCAGGCGCAGTTTCTGTGGAAGGACTAACCCAATCCATTTGGATAGGCGATTCGAATTTTGAATACGACGCCCGATTCCCAGAAATATCGTCTACCAACCCATCAACAGCTTTAGTGAATATTGCTTCTGTAGCAAGTGGAACCATGACTGCAATGGTGATGTTTGACGAAGCAATGGACACCGCTACACAACCCGTATTAACTGCAAATGATGCCGCCACCAGCGCAACATTCATTTACAACCCCGTGGCAAGCGTTTGGCTCAGCAATTCAACTTTCAGGGCCAGTTTCTTATTGGCAGATGGTGATATTGAGGCTGTGAACGCCAACTTCATCATCTCCAACTTCAGCGATGCCGCGGGCAATGTCGTTGGGGATACAGAAATGATGTTGGCCTTAACCATCGACACAAAAGCACCTGTTGTTGACATGACCTTGGCGGGGACATATATCATTGATTTCGATAACTACGAAGACCCATGGGTTGGAAGTATTTGGTTTGACGAAGCAATGAATCAAGACATCATCCCGAACTTGAATTTTGCAAATGGAGGAACATCAGCAAACATAGGTGCTCCGCTGAATGTAAGTCAGTGGGTAGTCTCAGACATCTACTATTTCGCATTTGAGCCCACGTTCGTTGTCGGCACAAATTTCTTACTTGACTTTGAGGTCACCATGGCCGAAGACATACATGGCAATCCGATGGAGACATTGATTCTCGATGAATACCTAGAGGTATTGCTTGATCCTACTTTGATTGGTGAGTTTTCAGGTGACAGCGGATTGACTATTTATCCGAACCCCCTGAGATCAGATCGCATCATCAATATTGACGGCGCTCAAGGAAACGAGTTAAATGTTCAAATAAGCGATATGGCTGGCAAGCTCGTGCACATACAAAGTTTCCAAAATAACACAGGAACACTGCGCTTAGATTTGAACAATTTGGCCTTGGGTGTTTATAACTTAACCTTAATAAACGGTTCAAATTCAGCTTCAACACGACTTATAATAACGGAATAGCACTCTCAAAACACCTGTAAACATTGAGAAAATAGGATTCTTAACATCTCGAACGTTGGACAACTTGAATAAAGATGTACCTTTGTGGCGTTCTAACGAGGGGTTGTTCTGTTTGAGAACGGCGAAACGCCACCTGACTTCTCTGGAATCTGAAAAGAAAGACAACCCCCGAGTTGCCATACGAAGGTCGCTCGATAGCATGATAATGCATGACGTTAAAAAGGTATAGATTTACCACAAAAGCAGACGCAGAGTTTGTAAACACACTCAGAAATCGCGTCGAAGCTTATTTCGAAGACAACAAGATCACTAGAAATGCTGATTGGCGTGTTCACGCTAAAACCATCATCGTGTTTACCATTGCCCTAGCGCCATTGGTAGTAATGATGACAGGAATCATCACGAACATGTGGGCATTGTTTGGCTTGTGGGTCGTGATGGGTCTGGGCATGGCAGGTATTGGAACCAACGTTATGCACGACGCATTGCACGGCGCCTACTCTTCAAATCCACTTGTAAATAAGATACTCGGTTATTCGATGAATATCGTTGGGGCGAGTGCAACCACCTGGAGAATCCAGCACAACATGTTGCACCACTCCTTCACAAACATCAACCATGCCGACGAAGATATCGATGTACCGAAAGTTTTGCGATTCACTCCGTATCAAGAGCGCAAATGGATACATCGCTTTCAGCATAGATACGCATGGC
Source organism: Flavobacteriales bacterium (assembly GCA_030728235.1). Lineage (GTDB taxonomy): Bacteria > Bacteroidota > Bacteroidia > Flavobacteriales_D > Sanyastnellaceae > RI-182. The sequence continues at coordinate 4,032 of JANRAA010000057.1, read as the reverse complement.
TGCTGTATGGATTGCTGACATTTTCATGGGTGACAGTTGCTGACTTCACCAGTTTGTTCAGATATAAGAAGAAAGGACTTGTTCAGGAAGGGGAAGACTTCCGAAAGAAATTCTCTTATGTCACCCTTTGGAAAGTAGTGTACTTCGTGTACATACTTGTCCTTCCCGCCATATTTATACCTGCACCATTGTGGGCCATCTTTCTGATGTTCTTTGTGATGCACTTTGTGATGGGAGTTATTTTGAGCGCCACTTTTCAACTGGCGCACGTCGTTGAAAGCACGGAAATTCTTGACGAGAAAGAAGATCCGACGTTCAGCTACAGCTGGCATGTACACCAATTACGGACGACAGCTAATTTTGCTGAGAAAAGCAAGATTGTCACCTGGTACACTGGTGGATTGAATTTCCAGGTGGAGCATCATCTCTTTCCGCATATTTGCCACATTCACTATCCGAAAATTGCCCCTATCGTCGCGGCTACGGCTAAAGAATTTGGAGTTCCTTATCATTCATTGGGTTCATTGAAAGACGCGTTACGCAGTCATACTTCAATGCTGCGTCAACTCGGAGTTGCAGACTGACAAGACCGAACCCATGATCTTTACTCATGTCTGTGCACGCTAAAACTTGTTCGTGCAAAACAGACTTAATCAAACACAAATGTTTACATTTTTTAAAAAGCGACCATCTGATGGTCCTTCAAACGGACAGGAAGCTGGCAGAGGTGCTCGCACCGGATCAGCCAACGCAGATCGTCCGAACAACAAAAAGAAAAAAAATAACGGAGGTTCATCTCGCGACGGACAATCAGGAGGTGGAAACTTCCGCGGACGTGGCGGCAATGACCGTCCAGGAAATAGAAGCGAAGGCGGATACCGCGGAGGGAATGGTGGAAACCGTTCTGAAGGCGGACAACGTTCTGAAGGTGGTTACCGTGGGAACAATAACGCTGAAGGCGGACAACGTTCTGAAGGTGGATACCGTGGAAACAACCGCTCTGAAGG
>JANRAA010000057.1:0-2925 GCA_030728235.1 Flavobacteriales bacterium | reverse complement strand
CTGAAGGCGGACAACGTTCTGAAGGTGGATACCGTGGAAACAACCGCTCTGAAGGTGGACAGCGTTCTGAAGGTGGATACCGTGGAAACAATCGTTCTGAAGGCGGACAGCGTTCTGAAGGTGGATACCGTGGAAACAACCGCTCTGAAGGCGGACAGCGTTCTGAAGGTGGATACCGAGGAAACAATCGCTCTGAAGGCGGACAACGCACTGAAAACCGCGGACCTCGTGAAGAAGGTGCTCGCAGATCAGAAGGAAGCAGCCGCAACGGTGATAGCCGTGGGGGTTCTTCACGCTTTGGTGATCGTCCGAGAAGCCGCAATGGCAATGGCGACCAAGGTGGAAACCGTCGTGCAGGTTCATCTTCGAACCGCAGCAAAAAGAAACTAGGACCAGGATTGGATCCAGAGCAATTGATTCGTCGCGCTGCGCCGGTTCAACCAGAAGCTCCTTATGTAGCACCGCGCACATTTGATGAGTTCCCAATTGATTCATTGGTGAAGAAAGCATTGCGTCAGCGTGGCTTTAAAACACCAACAGAGATTCAAGAGAGAACCATCGATGCAGCCATCGCTGGTAGCGATTTGTTGGGAATAGCAAATACAGGTACTGGTAAAACAGCCGCTTTCCTTATTCCTATCTTGGAGCGCTTGATTCATTCTCCACAGCATTTCGACAGCTTAATACTTGTCCCAACGCGTGAGCTTGCTTTGCAAGTGTATGACGAATTCGTAGCGCTTACCCCTGGTATGCGTTTGTTCGCTCAAAAATTCATTGGTGGTACCAGTGTGAATGAAGACATACGTCGCATGAAACAGCGTCCGCATGTTATCATCGGTACTCCAGGACGTGTAGCTGACCTTATCAATCGCGGCGCATTGCCGATGAACAAGATTGAGGTTTTGGTACTTGATGAATTCGACCGCATGCTCGACATGGGATTCGTTCACGAAGTTGAGCGCATGGCAGCGCAGATGACCAACAGAAAGCAAAACTTGTTGTTCTCAGCTACCATCGATAACGGATTGAAAGAGATTATTGGTCGATTGTTGGAAGATCCTATCACTGTAAAAGTGAGTTCAGGACAATCATCATCTGACACAATTGATCAAGACATCGTTCGCATTGGTAATGCGGATGATAAAATCGAGACACTTGTAACAATGTTGCAACATGAAGACTTCTCTCGTGTGATCGTTTTCGCTGAAACAAAACACCGCGTGAGCAAGTTGTGCCGTGATCTGAAAAAGATGGGCGTAGCTGTTGATGAAATTCACGGAGACAAGACCCAACGTGCTCGTCAGATTGCATTGGACAAGTTCAAGAAAGGCAATATCCAAGTATTGTGTGCTACCGACGTTGCAGCACGTGGTATTGATGTTCAAGACATCAGTCACGTAATCAACTACGAAGTGCCACGCACATACGACAGCTATGTTCACCGTATTGGTAGAACAGGACGTGCTGGAAAACGTGGTAAAGCTTTGACTTTTGTAGGATAATCCTAATCTCTTAATAGAAAAAGACGACTCATTATACGGGTCGTCTTTTTTATTTACGCCATCATTGCACATGGTGTCATCAGCACAAATCAACCGCAATCCTTCCTATCTTCGCACAGCATGAAAATCGAATACCCCGCCTTTCTAGAAAGCATCAATGCCTCATCGCTTCATGTATTGAGTGATGAAAACAAGCACAAGCTGTTCGACATTCACCACCATGAAGCATTCAACCTTGATGCGAGTGTATTTCGGAGCTATGAAGAAGGACGGCATTTATACATCGTACACTCAGGCGAGTTCAGTCTGGTTTTGAAAAATGGCGTTTCTAAATTCATGAAGAGGGGTGCTATTTTCGGAGAGGTTGCCACTTTGGAGCAACTGCCCCGACTGGGCACAGTGATCTCGCAGTCTGAACAAAGTAGTTTGATAACCTTCTCACATGCCGATTTGGCTGCAAGTGGCTTACTACCTGAACAAAAGCAACCGAATCTCTTGCAAGTCTTGTTCAGCAATACCGTTAGCTATTTGCATGAACTACTTGACACCAGCATTGAGACCTTGTTGAAGCAAGGAGAGAACGAGTTTACCGAGTTCAAAGAAGGTGCGCTCAATCCAAACATATTGAAAGCTGTGGCCGCATTTCTCAATACAAAAGGAGGAACATTACTTCTCGGCGTAGCCGATGATAGCTCATTGCTGGGTATTCCTGAATCAGACAACAGTGCTGCAGATAAATTCGACCAAGATTTTCAGAACTTAGTACGAGAAAAACTGGGCGCCGAAGCCATGTCATACGTCCATTTCAGTCATCAAATCTACCATGGCAAAACAATTTACCGCGTAGATTGCGAAGCTTCACATAAGCCCGTTTACTTGAATGCTGGCAAAGGAGTTAGTGGAGAAGTTTTTATCATCCGCTCAGGAGCTACCAACCAACAGCTGAGCATTGCCGATGCCATGCAATACATTGTTAACCGCTTTCCATACTATCTGAAATGATTCCAAAAGCCGATTTGATAGTTATAGGCGGAGGCGCGGCAGGATTTTTTGGCGCCATTCGATACGCCGAGCTCAACCCGAATGCACGCGTTTACATCCTCGAAAAAGGAACCAGAGTGCTCGAAAAAGTGAAGATTTCAGGAGGAGGAAGATGCAACGTAACACACGGATGCTTCGACCCAAAAGAACTTGTGAAGCACTATCCCCGTGGAATGAGAGAAATGCTAGGCCCGTTCAATCGATTTGCCTGCGGCGACATGATGGAATGGCTTTCGAACCGCGGAGTAGAGACAAAGATAGAAGATGACGGCAGGGTTTTTCCTATCACAGACAACAGCGAAACCATCATCAAATGCTTTCAGAAAGAAGCTGATATGCTCGGTGTGAAAGTGATGACTGGAGAAGGTGTAACCGACATGAA
>JANRAA010000056.1:1678-8118 GCA_030728235.1 Flavobacteriales bacterium | reverse complement strand
GAGCACATTGCTAAACGTTCCGGTTGGTAGGATTAACGTTCCGTAGCCTGCCACGTTCCAGTTTGTGCTGCCGGATGTAGTGATATCGAACAAGCCACCAAAAGAAGTCGTACTCGCATATGTGTCGGTACCGCTCGCATTGTAAGAAAGAGGCAATCCAAATCGCGTTGAAGGGTTTGAGAACGTTTCGATGACCTCAGTAGCATCTACATTTATATAGTATCCTACGTCTTCATACTTATCGCTACTGATTTTACTATAGAAAGAAACAATTTCAACCGTCATGGCGACATTGGCTCCAGAGAAGTTTGAGGCACCTGGACCACTATTTGGGTTGATCCAAGAATAATTGTATGACGGACCGAATGGAGAGAGATCAGATAGATCCCACGATTGGTTTGGGCCTGTCATACCCGAAACATCCACAAACATTACAGAATCTCCAATTTGAGTAGTTCCAGGAGTAGGAGTGAGATCAGCTGCCGTGATTACCGGTTGGGCCAAGGCGGCGGTGCTGAGAGAAAGAAAAGAAAAGAGTAGAATATTCTTCATGACGGTATTTTTGTGCGAAGCTAATTCACACATCAACGTTTCGGGCGTGCGCATGAGCCGTTGGCAACTTTGGATGATTGGTGAGCATTAAAAAAGATAGTTTTGGTTTGGAGAGGCATATAGGCAGCAACCACAACAAAATATTTCGCACATTTGGCAAGCATGAGGATAGCCATTCTTTCACCATTTTATCCGTATCGAGGCGGGATAGCTCAGTTCAGTGCATCATTGTATCGTGAATTAGAGAAAGAACACCAAGTAAAAGCGTTTACGTTTACGCGGCAATATCCCAGTATATTGTTTCCTGGAAAAACCCAGTATGTGAGTGCCGACGACGCAGCGGATAAGATCGAAGCCTATCGCGTATTGGATTCTATCAATCCCCTGAGTTATTTAAAAACAGTCAAAGCCATCAATGCTTTTGAGCCGGATGTTGTAATCTTGAGGTATTGGATGCCCTTTTTTGGTCCATCGCTCGGATTCATAGCGCGGCATATGAAGAGTCCAGTGATTTCAATCGTTGACAACGCAGTGCCACACGAGCGAAGATTCTTTGACATCCCTTTCAGCAAGTACTTTTTGTTGGCCAACGACGGATTGATAGCAATGAGTGATTCAGTGAAGAAAGATATCCAATCACTGGTGCTTAAACATCCACCGATTGAGGTGCTGCCGCACCCCGTTTACAACCATTTTGGTGTCAAATTAGACAAAGAGCAATCGAAACAATATTTAGGGATAGACAGCCATCAGAACGTCCTGTTGTTTTTCGGAATCATTCGAGATTACAAAGGATTGGACTTGTTGATTGAAGCATTTTCGAAATTAGATAGCACATATTCACTGATAATTGCCGGCGAGAGTTACGGATCATTTGACGGTTATCAGAAAAGCATAGATAGAAATCCCAATCGAGAAAGGATACACGTATATAATAGGTATGTACCTGACCATGAAGTAGCACAGTTTTTTAGTGCTGCAGACATTTGTATATTGCCATATCGATCGGCCACACAAAGTGGAATAACCGCCATAGCATTGCATTTCGATTTACCCGTTATCGCCACAGATACTGGAGGATTGCGACAGAGCATAGCTGAAGTTGGAATGGGAGAGGTGATAGAAGACTTCGAGTCGGACACCTTAGCGGAGGCTATAGAAAAGTACTTCAAAGACAACAGGATTGACGAATATCAATTGAACATCAGCAAGCACAAAGAAGAAAATTCATGGTCACGTTTTGCTGAGAGCACAGTGAAATTAGCAGAGAAGCTTCTGAAAAAAACGAAATCGTGAAATATATAATTGCACTCATACTTTCTGCGTGTTTTATTGGACTTCGTGCTCAGGAGTTCAATATGTTTAGCGAAACAGATATTTCCTTCAAATCGGATTATCGGTTTGACACCTTACAATTGCATCTTGCCGTGCCATTGGTTCATTCAAGGTCGAGCCATAGATCGAAGTTTCCTCTTATCATTTTGTTGGATCAGCAGAACATGACCACCTTCAATTATAATATACGTAGCATCAATTTACTTACAGGAGTGGGAGCCCAGATGCCACAGAGCATAGTCGTTGGCGTTCCTTTTGATCCTGAAATGAGGACAAGTTTCACCTCCAGAAAAGTCCCGGAGGGCGATAGTCTGAGTGGATTGGAGTCGACACGAAGGATGATTGTTGAGGAATTGATACCCATGCTGAAAGAGCGATTTGGAAACATAGGACAGGTGCTATTGTTTGGGCATTCTCGAACAGGATATTTAGCCAATTATATAGCTACTCAGAGCAGTGAAGACTTTTCAGTTATAGTCTCATGCAGTGGCTTTTATGACGACGACATAAAAGCCGACATACTTCGGTTATCGGAAGCGCCTCGCGAGAAAGAGTTCAGCTATTACATGACAGCAGGCACAGGTTGGGAGGAGAGTACATATAGGGAAGAGTTTGAGGCCATGCAGGATGCGTTGATAGGTAAAGGTCAAACAGCGATGTTTGAGTGGAACTATCTACCAGTATCTTCAGCCAACCACATGACCAATTATGGATTGTCGGTACCTCGCGTATTGGCAGACCATTATCGCAACTACCCTGAACTACTAAATTCATGGTTTAATGAGAGAGGGGCGCAAGAAAGTGGATCGACGGTAGGTGGGATTTTAGAGGCAGATATTAAGAGCAGGTTAGGGTTGACGCCACAGGTATTGCATATATTTTCGATAGCGAGTCATTATTATCAGCAATCTGATTATGCTGCAACGCGATCTGTTTTGCGAATGGGATTGGAATATTATCCGAAAGAGTTGATGATTCGAGTTTTCGAGGCTGAGGTTTATGCTGCCGAGGGCAGGATAGAAGAGAGCGAGAAGATTTTGCGAGAAGTTGAGATGGGGGTAATGGGGGTGGGGTATGATGAGGGGGAGGTTGGGGAAGTTTTGGAGTGGGTGCGGGAAATCCGAGAAATGAGATGAGTTTTTGAATTATACGGGAAGTTGCAAAATTGCAACTTCCCGTATAATTCAAAAATAGTTTAACTAGTTGTATGTGAGTGTTTTACATTTTATTTCGTGTCTTGGTAAGAATTGATTCATTGCCTGAAACACAAATCAGTTGGTTTTTGCCCCCCTTTAATTTATCGCAACTATAACTTAGTTTGTTTCGCTTAATCTTTCCTTAACAATTTCATTCCAAACCGCCGAGAACTCGTAACACCTTAGAAACACAATTCGAATAACCCTGATTTAGATTTGCCCAACCAAAGTCTAAATTAGTTCTTATGCGATCAATTGTCTTAACCACCCTGCTTTTCAGTTTCTTGGCTACAGTCCAAGCTCAATCTCAGGTTTCATTTGTTGAATCATTTTCAAATGTCTCCGAATCAAGCGGAATTATTGAAGTTGAGTTAATAGTTTCAGAGCCGGTCTCTGATGATGCACAAATTTCTGTTGAAGTAATAACTCCTTCGACTGCAAATGAGACCCATTTCACTTTTTTAAGTGAAACACTTAATTTTGCTGCTGGTTCAAGCGGTGTTATTAGTTTGTCTATTCCGATTTTAGATAATTTTTCAGAAGATCCTGAAGTATTTTTCACCCTCTCGCTAAGTAACCCAGTCAACTGCACAATCGGAAGTGTCAAAACTCATTTTGTCTTCATTCAGGATGACGATAATTTTGTGATTTCTCCGTCAAATTCAGTCTCTTTGGATTTCTTGAACAGCTATACAGTTGATGCTGGTGGTTCTGCTGAAATTGTCGCTTATGACCCAACAAGTCAGCATCTTTTTGTTTTGAATTCTATAGCTACACGAGTTAATGTTCTAGACTTTCACGATCCTTCAAATATTACTGAAATTGGATTTATAGACATGTCGAGTTACGGAATCGGAGCTACCAGTGTGGCCGTGTCAAATGGATTGGTAGCAGCTACTGTTCAGGGCGCTGATTATGGTCCAGGTGCGGTTGTGTTTTTCGATGTAGATGGACAATTTATTAACGCACTCCAAGTTGGAGTGCTTCCAGACATGATTGTTTTTACACCAAATGGTAATAGCGTTTTAATAGCGAATGAGGGTGAGCCAGCTATGGATTACGTTGTTGATCCAGAGGGAAGTGTTTCTAGAATTGATATCAATGGAGATGCATCTAATCTCAGCCAGGATGATGTTATAGCGATTGATTTTCATGATTTTGATGATCAAAAAGACGCGTTGATATCTGCAGGGGTAAGAATTTTTGGATTGAACTCTTCAGTTTCTCAGGATTTGGAGCCAGAATACATTACTATTTCACAAGATGGTTTGAAAGCATGGGTTTCACTTCAAGAGAATAACGCAGTGGCTGAACTTGATTTAACCACGAACGAAATTGTTTCCATCATTCCCTTGGGTTTAAAAGATCATAGTTTACTGGAGAATGTCATTGATGTATCTGATAGAAACGATGAAATTTTCTTAGCCAATTGGAACATAAAAGGAATGTATATGCCAGATGCAATTGCGAATTATACGATAGCAGGGACAACATATGTTGTAACTGCTAACGAAGGTGATCAGCGAGAATATGGCGTTATTGATGAGGATGTGCAAGTAAAGTCAGGTTCATATGTTCTTGATCCAGTTGCATTTCCGACAGGTGATCTTCTCAAGAAGGATCAATTACTCGGGCGTTTAGCTGTTTCTCCATATTCAGGAGATACTGATGGAGATGGAGATTTTGATGAGATACATTCATTCGGAGCAAGGTCTTTTAGTATTTGGAATTCAGAGACTCATGAGTTAGTATATGACTCAGGTTCTGATTTTGAGAGGATAACATCGCGTGATTCTGAATTTGGTGGGCTTTTCAATGCGAATAATACGAGCAATGGTATCAAGAATCGTTCAGACAACAAGGGTCCGGAACCTGAGGGAATTACAATTTCGCAAATAAGTGGAAGGTTTTATGCTTTTATTACGTTGGAAAGAATCGGAGGTGTAATGACTTACGATGTGACTAATCCGGAATCACCGATTTTTGTGGATTACGATAATAGCAGAACAATTGATGGAGTAGGTGGAGATCTTGGCCCAGAAGGGATTATCTACATAAGCTCTAATCAAAGTCCAATTGGTGTTGGGCTTGTGGTTGTTGCCAATGAAATCAGCTCTACCATAAGTATTTTCACTGTTTCCAATAATACTGCTTGCTTTGCAGATTTTGACAATTCAGGAATGGTTGACAGTAGTGACTTTTTGATTCTTTTGGGGTCGTATGGTTGTTCAATTGATTGTGGCGATGCTGATTTAACTGAAGATGGTCAGATTACGATTGATGATGTTTTGGTTTTTTTAGGTGCAATTGGAGCCCTTTGTGAGGGTGTCTTAGGCGCGAATTGATTTTAAAATAATTATACGGGAAGTTGCAATTTTGCAACTTCCCGTATAATTCTTGTTGAAGTTTGTGTTCAAAAATATGCATCCACAAACTTTCAACTACCATCCACAAACTCCCCGCAGAACCAGTTCTTTTCTGTTTTACCTTGGACGAAACTAAAATGTCCAATCATGCTTTCGTTAGCCCAAGAATCTATATTCGATTCTGAAATCGACTGCAAGTTGCTATTTAAAAAGTACCGCGATAAAAGGGGAGTGGTTTGCAAAAAGTGTAGAGGTCAATCCCATTATTGGTATGAGTCCAAATGGCAGTGGCAATGCAAAAAATGCAATCATCCAACTACTCTGAAAAGTGGTACAATTCTGAAATACAGTAAAATACCAATCAATGTGTGGTTAAAGGCAATTTGCATACTTTCTTTGTCGAGTTCGCCAATATCTGCTCGACAAATGCAGAAAATGCTTGGCGCAAAACGGTATGAAACGATTTGGTTTTTAATGCACAGATTGCGCGTTGCACTGGGACAATCCGCAGCTTGTTTATTTGAATCAGATGGGTTTGTGGTCAATGATAAAATTTTTGATTTCCTCATCTTAAAGAATCACAAGGGCTATCACAAATCGACGAAAAAGCTACCCGAAAAATCACGGATGCCAGTTGTTTTTTCAACTTACAAATTTCAAGTTCACGAACTGGATTATAATTTCAAATGGCCAATAGTAGGTCTTGAAAATTATAAGTGGAGAGACGAATTGGATGAAGATGAGTTAACTAATTATAGAAGACGTTACTTCCTCAAAAGACTTTCTAGGTTTAACTCTGCCCCGAGTTTAAATGTTGAAGTATCAAAGCAGCAGTTGCCTCCTGCATTCTTCGATAGTTTATTGGCCTTAAAGCAAAAGATCTTTAAAACCCATAGAGGCGTCACTCCAAGGTATTTGCAGAAATATTTAGACGAATTTTTTATTTGTCATTTTCTGAGTTCAACTCTTGACCCTTTCGACTGGCTAATAA
>JANRAA010000056.1:0-1668 GCA_030728235.1 Flavobacteriales bacterium | reverse complement strand
GTTGATGGAAATTGGTGAGCAGCATACGATTAAATGGCCATTTTTATGTGTTTTGTACATTTACGGATAATTCATTTAACGCCGAAAATTCATGAAATTTCTTTTCGCAATCCTCTTGTTTTCCCTCCCCTTCATCCTCCTAGCTCAAAAGAATATTAGCGAGAATGACATACAAACTCTCGTAAGTTTCATGTCAGGTGAGTTTAATAGCAAAAAACAAGCTTCCGCAGATTCTGCGTTCTTTGATATCACTCTGCACATGACGCCTATATGGCCCGATAACAATAATGGAAAATGGCTCTACGTGGAGCAAGCCGTTTCTTCTGGTCTCGACAAGCCTTATCGTCAAAGGGTATATCATGTCTACGTCTACGATGAAACTACCATTATGAGTAAGGTCTATGAAATTGAAAATCCTGCCGATTTCATAAATGCTTGGAAATTGAACAGCGCTATAGAAAAGCTTTCACCAGATATGCTGGTTGATAGACAAGGATGTGGCATTCTGTTGCATAAGATTAAGAAAGGAAGGTTTGAAGGTCAAACTGTTGGAAAAGAATGTCTTAGCTCCCTTAGAGGTGCCGCTTACGCTACATCTGAGGTGGTGATTGATAAAAAGAAACTTGTTAGTTGGGACCGTGGTTGGGATTTAAATGACTCCCAAGTATGGGGTGCAGAAAAGGGAGGGTACATTTTCGTGAAGAAGCGATAAGCCCATCAAAAGGTATTAATTGTTAACGCGCTGTTATGATGATTTGAGGGTAGTGCTGATGTTCTACTTTTGATCCGAATTGATGAGTTTTGAAAGTTTCTATATTCACTAAATATTTTATTTCGTTTCTGGCATTTGTTGCAGTAATCACTGTGCAAACTGGTGCCGCTAATCGTCTTGTGAATGCGGATGATGAGAAAGATGTTATTGGACTTCTCATCCAAACCGAATCTTCTTCCGAAGAGTCGATCGAATCATTCGATGCTGGAAGGATGTTAACGCCAATTCATTTTGTTGAGTCGTTTGTAGATTTTTTTCTTCTTCCTGTCAAAGGAATGCTTCTGATAAATAACGATCTCAAAAACAACAGTTTACCCAAGCTTTTCCTTCTCTTTCATAGTTTAAAAGTCTTTTGTTTCTAAAAGCTACTATTCGCTTTTAAATCAATTGTTTAACTTTTATATCCTGCCGTACTATGGAAAGGAATGTTCTGTTCGATGAACAACATTTGTTGCACGAACTAAAACACTATCTACCCGCTCAATCTCCTTTAAAAGATTTCGTTCACCACAACACGCTGCACGCTTTTCAAGATCTAAGATTCTTCGATGCGATAAATGCTGCTTCTGAGATCTTTGGCTATAAAACCTCTTTGTCGATAGATGAGTTCAGATATCGCTATTCCAAAGGTGAGATCAATCATGAAATCTTAATCGATGTAATTGGTCGCCTAAAAGGAAAGAGTAAAATCGATTTTTGGAAGGCCAAAATGCTCGATGAACCTTTCGAAACAGTAATCGATAAGCGTATTGGACACATTCGTGAGAATTGGAAGAAGCACTATCGTATCGATCTTGACGCTCAAGTCCACACGAATCTTTTTCGGCTGCTAAATAGCTACCTTGATCAAGGTGTCGCTATGTGGCATTTCCCTGTTCATAGCCGTGGATTCTTAA
>JANRAA010000055.1 GCA_030728235.1 Flavobacteriales bacterium | reverse complement strand
TTGGAGGCTCAGGTTTTGATTCCGATTGAGCACCCAGACGAGCAAGCCTTGGATTTGGATATTGCTGTAGAGCGTGTTTCGTCCATTTCGTATTATCCCGCATTGTTTGAAGCGGCATTTGGTGATGCTGCTGTTACAAGTGATAGGATCTCGAAAGCTTTGTCACAATTCATACGTTCAATGTTATCTTATCGTTCGAAGTACGACAGTGGTTTAGCGAATAATTTTGTCGACTTCACAGAGCAGGAGTTATTGGGTAAGGAATTATTTTTCAACGGAGAGACCCGATGCAATCAGTGTCACATGACCGCTTTGTTTTACACACCGGGTTCTATGAACAACGGATTGGAGTATCCATATGCAGATTTGGGTGTTGGTGCTGTTACAGGCAACCCTTCAGACAATGGCAAGTTTAAGGTAGTAACTCTACGAAATCTAAGTTACACTGCACCATATATGCACGACGGACGCTTCACTACTTTGGAGGAGGTCGTAAATCATTACAATGGGAACATAGTTCAACAGGCCAATTTAGATGACCGATTGACAGTAGGATTTGTTCCTGGAGGCACTCCTATAGATCCAGGTTTGGGTGAAGCAGAAGTTGCGGCGTTGGTTTCATTTTTGCGGACTTTGGATGATGTGTTTTTCGTGAGCGACGAGATGTATTCGGACCCTTTTTGAATTATACGCATGTTTGCAAATGCTGAAAGAGAATAAAGCGAAAACGTCAACAAAACGCTACTTAAGCCGCTGTTTATCATGCAATTAAATTGATTTTTTTATTATACGGATACTTACAAAACAAAACCATTCTTTTGCTGTTTTGTAACTTCCCGTATAATTTTATCCCCCTTCAATCTTGTGGGATACAGCCCTCTTTTACCATCAATTCCTGCCCTAAAATTACCCAAGAAATAAACCGAAGTTTGAAAATTTGCAAACTCCCGTATAATTATTTTTACTCTCCTATTTGATTTCTCACTTCTCCTTCGCAACTTCGTTTCAACAAACCCCAATGAGGAACTGCCTTCCAATAGCGCTGCCATGCGCCCGAAAGGCGAAACAAATACGGAAATCTACCCCGAAAAGCCGATGAATCGGCAACCATCTTATTGACCTCAGGTCGAAACCGGTTGAAAATTCAAAACCCCAAACAATCATTTTCCTAGTATAAACCCCTAGCAGCTATTTCTATACCTGCTATTTATCTGTGCAAGCATGATCCATCCAAACACGGAACTACGCTTCATTAGCCCCGAAGTGGGCTACGGTGTCGTGGCACGTGAATTCATCCCGAAAGGAACTATCACCTGGGTTCTCGATGAACTCGATCGCGAATTCACTCCTGAACAATTCAATGCATTCGACCCCGCTTACCAAGAAATCCTCGATACTTACTGCTTTCGAAACAACAAAGGAAACCTCGTACTCTGCTGGGATCACGCCCGTTACGTAAACCACAGCTTCAACGCTAACTGCCTCAGCACTGCGTACGACTTTGAAATAGCTATCAGAGACATCCATCCAGGTGAACTGCTCACCGACGACTACGGATACCTCAATATCAATCGACCGTTCCGAGGAATCGAAGAAGGGACAAAACGGAAAACGGTATACCCCGACGACCTTGTGAGATACCACAAAGTATGGGATAAAAAAGTAATCAGCGCCTTCCCGCTCATCAATAAGGTGAAACAGCCTCTCGCTCACCTTCTGTCTGATGATGAAAAAACGCTTATAACCAAAATCATTGCAGGCGAAGACAAACTAACTTCAATATTGACTTGCTACTTCGAAGATAACATGGTCAATAACCACCATTAAAACTTGAGAAGGTTTTGTCGGTATCGTATATTTGACAAAACCTTCTCATGACTTTTCGCTTTTTACTTCTTATCGGTTTATCATGCATTCACTGCTTCGCAAATGCATCAAACCTGACTCTGTATATCAATAAAGGATCTCTCACTATCGGTACCTCATTCATAAGTGCTTGTGCGTTTAATGCGGATGAAAACCTAAACACGAAATCTGAAATTATTGAACTTGATGTCAATGAAGTAATTAATATAACGGTAATCAACACTGATAGTCTCGAGCACTCTTTTACAATTGATGGCTTCATCGATTCAAACAACGCCATCGCTCCCTTTCAAACAGAAGTGTTCTCTGTTTCTTTCCCTAATCCTGGAACGTTTCGCTACTACTCCGACAAATCTTATGGTGCAAATATTGGTGCCTCAGGAATCTTCCTAATCGGGTTTCCTAACGAATCTCATTTCTTCTGGAACCTATTCGACCTCAATAAGCAACTTACACACGACTTTGCCAACCTAAGCGAAACTAGCTACCCAGCAGATTATCTCCCAGAGCTGTTCTTTATCAGTGGCACGCACTATCCGTTTACTCTGGAAGATCCTCAGACAAAAGTTGTGATCAACAACGGACAATCATGCATCATTTCAGTGGTCAATAGCGGATACATGGATCATGTCCTCCATTTTCATGGTTTTCATGTCGAAATTCTTAGCGCTCAATTGGCTGCCGATCGAGTTGGTTGGAGCAAAGACACAATTCCTCTCAAAAAAGGTGAGGCAATGACTTTCAGATTGGTGGCAAATCAAGTGGGTATCTACCCTGTGCACGATCACAACCTTATCGCTGTTACAAATGCTGGTTTCTATCCAGGTGGAATGCTAACCCAAATTCAAGTGCTGCCATGAAAAATCTATTTATCCTCGTTCTAGCATTCGCCCCTACCTACATCATGGCGCAAGTAACCTTCGATTTGTACTCAGGTATGGATGGTTCTCTGGTTCTTGAAAATGGTGCCTCCACAAACTTTTGGGGCTACGGTTTTATTGGCGATGAAATGTCTCTACCCGCCCCGTTCCTAAACATACCTCTTGATAGCGATGTCACTATAAATATGACAAACACATCTCCCGAATCACACACGATACACCTCCATGGTCTCGATGTCGATCAAGTTAATGATGGTGTGCCACAGACGTCCTTTTTTATAGCCCCAAATGAATCGGGCACATATCAATTCAACGCGAATCAATCTGGTACTTTTCTGTATCACTGCCACGTTACCACCACGCTGCATCTCACTATGGGCATGTACGGCATGATCACGGTGAATGCTCCGAACAATAAACTTTTCCCAGGCGGACCCGGATTCATTCAAGAATTTAAATTTCTGACGTCTGACCTAGATGTATCGGTAAACAATGCCCCTGCTTTGGCATATCCCTTTCATACTATACGCCCTGATTATTTCATGATCAATGGTCTATCAGGCGATCAAATCACAAGCGATCAAGGCATCAATACTTTTTCAGAGGGTGCAACTGCCCTCCGCATAGGAAGCATGGCCTACTCGCGTATCGTTTATCACTTCCCTGAAGAGCTAAATGCGGTAGCTCACATGTCTGATGGGCGACCTATTCCTGCCTTTGAAGTTACTGAATTAGAAGTCTACCCAGGCGAACGCTTCTCTCTGATTATCAATCCATTCATTGGATTTAGCGAGCCAATTTCTGTGGAGTATTACAGCATGATTACGGGAGAACTTTTGGCCACAAACTTCATTCCTGTAAACGATCTTGGAGTCAATATCCACAGTTCTAGTTTGAGTGATAACGGGGTATACCCAAATCCATCCCATGGTATGTCCAGGGTATTTTCAAGCTTGGGCGGCAAAATGGTTATTTTCGCCCCAACGGGTCGGATGTTGAACGTTTACAACTTAAGAGAGGGCGACAACTTCATTGATCTGTCGGCTTTTTCTTCAGGCATCTATCTGATGCAAATGCCTGATGGAAGTACATTGAAGCTGATTAGAGAATAATTAGAGGATCTCTATCTCTGTGCGACGGTTCATGGCTCGTCCAGCCTCGGTGCCATTGCTAGCAATCGGTTTCGATTCGCCATAACCTTTCGATATCAAACGTGCTTTATCTATCCCTTTTGAAACCAAATACTCTACCACGGCGACGGCGCGATTTTCCGAAAGTGTCTGATTGGCGGTGTCTGAACCTACATCATCGGTATGTCCGCTGATCTCAATCCTCAAACCAGCATTCGTATCTAAAAGTGATTTCAATCGATCAAGTTCTGATTGTGATTCTGGCTTTAAAACGTATGAATCGGTGTCGAAGAAAACGTTGTTCAAAACGACTTTGCTTCCAGGCTTTAACTTTTCAAGCGGAATTTCTAATGTAAAGGGTGTTGATGCATCCTGAGCTATCAATGAAAAGTGATCGCTGTAGAACAAATAGCCCGGACGAGACACATTCAATGCATAATCACGATTAGGAGGCAAACAAACCAAGAAGGTGCCTGTTTCAGCGTCTGAATATGATTCAATTGCTACAAGTCCGGTCGCAAGGTCAATAAGCTCAAAACGGGCTTCCAATTTCTTAAAAGACTTGGCGTCAAAAACATTTCCAGCGAGGTATGTAACGGCATTTGGTCTTACTTCTTTTGGAAGCTCAAACTGATACATGTCCAAATCTCCAAAGCCTCCTTTTCGGTCAGAAGCAAAATAGGCCAATACGCCATCGGCAGATACGAGCAATGAATTTTCGTCGCCTCCTGTGTTTATTGGGTAACCTAAATTTCTTGGTTCTCCCCAAGTTCCATCGGCTTGTTTCTTACTCATGAAAATATCCAATCCTCCAAAACCAGCATGTCCGTTCGAACTGAAATACAAGGTCTCCCCATCTGGGTGTATCATCACCGATTCTTCTTCAAACATTGTATTCACTTTGCCTGGTATGCGAGCAGGTTTGCTCCATGCTCCATCGACTTGAATCTCTGAGAAGTAAATATCTTGTTCCTGGATGCCATTTGGCCCTGTTTTTCCGCGTACGAAGTACAATGTTCTACCATCTGCTGAAAACGATGGCTGAGAATCCCAATTGAATGAATTCACTGCTTTTACATTCTGAGCTTTGCCCCAATGTCCACCTACTTTTCGAGATAAAAACAAATCACAACTGGCCATACCTTCATATGGTCCCCATTGTCCTCCAGCCGCTTCACATGCCGTAAAAAACAATATCTGTCCGTCAGCTGAAATGGTTGGCGCTCCCTCATTAAAAACGGTATTGATTTCACTTACTGGAGTGGCCAACTCCCATTGGTTTGCGATTTTCTGAGCGACATAAAAATCTTCTTGCTTTCCGCCTTTAACGCGGTTATCAGAAACCAAACGGGTAAACAATAATGTTTTCCCATCGGCCGTAAGGCAAGGAAAGTATTCAGCATCTTCTGTATTTACCATTGGCCCCATGTTCTTAGGTTCAAAGGGCACAGGCGAATGAATGGCTCGTGCTGCGAACTGCGAACTAGCGATCATCAATGTCGCACGTTTGCTGAGATTTTCGTTTTGAGAACCGTATTCTTTAAAGCTCAGAAAAGCCTTCTCTGCTAAGTCGTAATTTTCAGCCCTCATGCGCAATTCACCGAGGAAGAAAAAAGCATCCGGAAATTTTCGAGGATTCATGTTTGTCACTTTCTCTAAATCGGCCATCGCTGCATCAAACTGTCCTCTATCGCTCGAAATCTGAGCCTTCAACAAATATGCTTCACCAAATTCAGGAGAGCGATCAATTGCTCTCGAAAGCAACTCTATCGACTCATCAACGAGTCCCAATTCGTACGTCCGAATAGCTTCTTCAAAATATCCTATTGCCTTTTTATCATCGATGGAATATCGAAATCCGGGTTGCGCAGAAGACACTGAGACTGAAATTAAAAAGGCGAAAAGGGTGAAAAAACGGATCATGCTAAAAATTTAGGTGTGAAGTTATAATAATCGACGAAGACAATTACCTTGCCACGCATTACCTTCGCAAAATGGTACGGATTGGCTTGTTGAGCGATACACACGGACATATTGATGAACGCATGATTCACCATCTTAAAGATTGTGATGAGATATGGCATGCAGGCGATATAGGAACCGCAGCTGTATCTGATGCGCTGGCTGCTATTAAGCCTTACAGGGCCGTTTTTGGGAATATCGATGGTCATGAACTTAGGCGTATGCACCCCCTTGAACAGTATTTTGAGCTAGAAGGTTTCACTATTTGGATGACGCATATTGCAGGCAAGCCCTATGTGTATTCAAAAGGTATTCCTGAGCTGATTAAACTTCGAAAACCAGACATCCTAATTTGCGGTCACTCTCACATCCTGCGCGTTGAACGCGATAAGAAATTCAATTTCCTCTATATGAATCCGGGTGCCGCGGGCTATCACGGATTTCATAAGGTGCGAACGATGCTCCGATTTAACTTAAATGCCGGAAAAATAGAAAACATGGAAGTTGTAGAACTGGGTCCGAGGACTCAATTGATGCCTGAATAAAAGCGCTGTTCATCGGCGCGAAAAACGCCCATGATACTATCTAGCTGCGGAAAAAGCGCCTCTACCATGATTACGTCATGCCGATCTACTATGAACGGTCCTACATAAAATCCTTCTTCCGGGCGGGCCACTTCATAGCGATTGTGTGCATTGTTCAATCCTGTAAGCTTAGAAAGCAGCACCTTCCTGTTCAATTCCATTTCAGAAAGCGGCAAATAAGCCTTTCTGAACTGTTCACTTCGGTTATCCCAGCCCTGACGATTCAGTGCTTCCCGAGCCGCCGCAATGCGCAAGTTCTGCGCGCTCAGACTGTCTTCCCAAGAGATAATGCGTTCAACAAGGTTCTCAGCGTATCCGGAGTGACTAATAAACCGAATTCCGTATTTCTCAATGGTTGAGCGATATCGATTCTCATAAACGCGAAATTCAGCATCAAACATTGAAGCTGAGTCATTGTAAGCTTGCAATCGTTGTTGCAGGTCGTCGTACACCGATTCAGGAATTTTCTTGCCTCGCTTAAGTGTCGATTCCAAATTTTCCCGAACCTTCAAATTTTGATTGTAAAACCGAGCCCTCGATGCGTTCATATCGTTCATCGCAAAACGCATAGAGTCTAGATAGACAATGAGATCTGGATATGGAGTGCTGTCTCTTTGCAGACATTCAGTCAGCAGATCATTGTGAAATTCTTGAAGAGAAAAATAGTTTTCGAGGACGTGGTGTTCGGCAGTAACAAGCACCAAGTGGTCATCCTTCATGCTTTGATCCAACAAAGAAAAATCAACGCTGGCGCATGAGAACAAAAAAAAGATTGAGAGCCATCGAAGATTCTGCATCAACGCAAACGATCTAATGAGCGTACCAAATCTTCGTCTTGTTTGATGCTGCGATTGGCTAACCAAGTAAAAGCAATTGCAGCGAAGGGCAGGTAAAACCCAACGGAATAATTGAACCCATACCCAGCATAAGTAGATGCCCAGTAATTGGTGTTGATGATCCACCACATGGAGGCAACAGAAAGCAGAATAAGGATGTAAGACATTCTTGCAAATTGGGTCTGACGACCTCGATTGCGGTACTGCAAAACCGTAAACAACAACAATCCAATGGCAGAAGTAATTAAAATCACCGCCGGCATGCCATTTTGGACATCCAGTGTTACTTCATCTGTTATTGAATGAATCTTGTACAAATCGATCTCGTACATCACCGCATTGCTATCTTGAAACGAAGCGATGTTAAATGCAAAAATACAGGCCATGCAGGCCAAGGCAAGCAATAAATAAATGGTTTGGATGCGTTGTATCATGGTTGAGATTTGTGACAAATATACATTTTCAGACAAATCGCTGCGCTGTTAACCAATGAAGTGTTGATTAAATCGGGGATTCATGTTAGGCAGACAAAAAAAAACTGTAATATTGCGTCGTCGCATCCGACATTGAGACTTCATCCTGTTTCACATCAAAAAATTTCCGGTAGATACCTTTGCTGATGAGCACTGTGTATTCCGATTTTCGATTTAAACCCCCTTTATGTTCGACATAATTGAGCTGAATAGCAAGAAAGTTGCTGAGTTGCGTGAGATTGCTAAAGATTTGGAAATCAAGCAATTTGACAAGTTAAAAAAGCAAGACCTTATTTACCAAATCCTTGACGAACAAGCTGTAAAGCCTGTAAAAGGTCAAGTAAAGGTAGATGCGCCGAAAGCAGAAGCACCTGCGAAACCGAGAAATACAAGAAAGTCTGCAGAGCCTAAAAA
>JANRAA010000054.1 GCA_030728235.1 Flavobacteriales bacterium | reverse complement strand
TTGCCCAGACAGGCGAAACAGGATTCCACTTCGTAGATGAAGCCGCTCCCCCACTCGCCCTGCGCGACATCGCCCTGGAAATCATACGTCGCGGCTTACAAGTTACCTGGTGGACCAACATCCGATTTGAGAAAACCTTTACCCGAGATCTTTGTCGCTTGCTCGCCATGAGCGGATGCATAGCAGTAACAGGCGGATTGGAAGTCGCCAGCGACCGCCTACTCGCACTTATGGAAAAAGGCGTTACCGTGAAGCAAGTCGCTAACGTCTGCAAAGGCTTCACCGACGCTGGAATATTGGTTCACGCCTATCTCATGTACGGCTTTCCGACCGAAACCGAGCAAGAGACCATCGATTCACTCGAGGTTGTCAGACAACTCTTCTCGCAAAACCTCATACAGTCGGCCTTTTGGCATCAGTTTGCCATGACCGTTCATAGTCCGGTCGGACTGAATCCGTCGAAATACCACGTGGAGCGTATCGGCCCCGAATTCGAAGGCTTTGCAAACAACGACCTATATCACAACGACCCCACAGGTGCTGACCATGAAGCTTACGGCCCGGGGTTGAACACCGCCTTGTACAACTACCTGCATGGCAATGGACTATCATTCGACTTGCAAGCATTTTTCGATTTCGATATCCCCAACACCACTGTTGCGCCGAACTTGATTGAACAGGAGATAGCAACCCGTGGCTATGACCCAGTTGACAAGACAGATTTATATGCCGTATGGCATCAAGTGCACATTGAGCAATTGCCCATTTCTCAGCGAGATCACCAGGTTACCTTCACCCACCCATTCGGCGAAGAACAGATGATCTTAAGCAGCAGTGTCTCGAACTATTTTGCGCATAAAGGCTCGCTTTTGGAAATTTCAAATGGCAAAGGGATGTCGCTCACAACCCTTTTGACCCAGTTGCAAGAATTGACAAGTACGTCTGCTGAAGACATTGTAAAAAGTAGCTGGTGGCAACGGTTGCGGACAACCGTCCTTATCGTCATCCGAAGGAGCTAATTACAACGGAATGTTGCCGTGCTTCTTTTTCGGCAGCACATCCACCTTGTTTTTGAGCATATCGAACGCCCGAATAAGTTTCGCCCGCGTTTGATGTGGTTTGATGACCTCATCTACATATCCGCGTGCAGCGGCATTGTATGGATTCGCGAATAATTCAGCGTATTCAGCTTCCTTTTCCTTCCATTTTTCTTCTGGGTTCGGCGCCGTCGATATTTCTTTTTTGAAAATAATTTCAGCTGCACCTTTCGCACCCATCACAGCAATTTCCGCCATTGGCCATGCAAAGTTCATATCGGCACCAATGTGTTTTGAGTTCATCACATCGTAGGCACCACCATAGGCTTTGCGCGTGATTACTGTAACACGAGGAACAGTAGCTTCAGAGAAAGCGTATAGCAATTTAGCGCCATTGGAGATGATACCTTTCCACTCTTGATCGGTGCCAGGAAGGAAACCAGGTACATCTTCAAAAACCAAGAGAGGGATGTTGAAAGCATCACAGAAACGCACGAAGCGCG
>JANRAA010000053.1 GCA_030728235.1 Flavobacteriales bacterium | reverse complement strand
AAAAAAATACCGGTGCCTGAGGTTCTCGAAGGCACCGGTATTGAGATTGTTTTATCAGCTTAGTAACGGTACTGTTCAGATTTGAACGGACCATTTACTTCAACACCGATATATTTTGCTTGATCGTCAGAAAGGATATCCAACTCAACGCCTATCTTCTTTAGGTGCAACATCGCCACACGCTCATCGAGGTGTTTTGGAAGCACATAAACGTTGTTTTCATAAGCATCAGCGTTGTTCCACAACTCAAGTTGCGCCAACGTTTGGTTGGTGAACGAGTTCGACATTACAAACGACGGGTGACCGGTTGCACAACCGAGGTTTACTAGACGTCCTTCAGCGAGCAAGATAATGTCTTTGCCGTTGATGGTGTATTTGTCAACCTGTGGCTTGATGGTGTCTTTGCTACCACCGTGGTTTTTGTTCAACCAAGCAACATCGATTTCATTGTCGAAGTGACCGATATTACACACGATCGCTTTGTCTTTCATGCTTTCGAAGTGCTTCGCGGTGATGATATCCTTGTTACCAGTAGCGGTTACAATGATGTCTGCTTCTTTCACAGCATCAGCCATTTTCTTCACTTCGTATCCTTCCATTGCAGCTTGTAGCGCACAAATCGGGTCGATTTCACTCACGATAACGCGACAACCTGCTTTGCGGAGCGATTCAGCAGAACCTTTACCTACATCACCGAAACCAGCTACTGCAGCAACTTTCCCAGCCATCATGATATCGGTTGCACGACGAATCGCATCAACACAAGATTCACGGCATCCGTATTTGTTATCGAACTTCGATTTGGTGACAGAGTCGTTTACGTTGATCGCTGGCATTGGCAAAGTGCCTGCTTTCACACGATCGTACAAACGCAAAACACCAGTTGTTGTTTCTTCAGAAATCCCTTTTACGCCTTTGGCGATCTCTGGGTAGCTGTCGAGGACAACGTTGGTAAGGTCACCACCATCATCCAAAATCATGTTCAATGGCTGACGATCTGCACCGAAGTACAACGTTTGCTCAATGCACCATTCGTACTCTTCTTCGGTCATACCTTTCCATGCATACACAGGAACTCCAGCAGCAGCAATAGCCGCAGCGGCATGATCTTGAGTAGAGAAAATGTTACAAGAAGACCACTGAACATCGGCACCAAGTTCAACCAAAGTCTCAATCAGCACAGCTGTTTGAATGGTCATGTGAAGACAACCGGCGATGCGCGCACCTTTCAAAGGTTTTTTCGCACCGTACTCTTCACGCAATGCCATTAAGCCAGGCATTTCAGCCTCAGCAAGTTCAATTTCTTTACGTCCCCATGCCGCCAAAGAAATATCTTTCACTTTGTACGGGAGAACAGTTTGTTGTGTTGATACACTCATGTATGTGTGTTTTTCAATTGAAAATCAGAATGCAAAGATACAATTTTCGCGCGAGCAGCGCGGATGCAACCTCCGATTTAACTCTTATTGAGATTGCACGGACATACTACAATTTGAACTTACCTTTGTTTCATGGCATTGGTAGTAAAAATTGAAGATGGCG
>JANRAA010000052.1:1969-8251 GCA_030728235.1 Flavobacteriales bacterium | reverse complement strand
AGTAGCAGTTGAAACTTTGATTCAGCTGGTTGGGCACGATTGCGGATAATCATGTCATTGATTTGCATTTCAGGAATCTAATTTCGAAGACATGTAACAATCGTTCGAATTAAACGTCGTTCAATAGCCCAGCTATAATCATCACTTTTTTCTACTTTAAGTGCATCGCAAGTAGCAAGGTCATACCACTATGAAGCAGTCTAATCATCTTGAATTAAATGAGTTGGTAACACGTTTTTGGAACGGAGAGACATCCTTGCGCGAGGAAGAACGACTGCGTCAGTTGTTGTCTGCCGAAGATGTCCCCGCCGAATACGAAGGTTTGGCCGAGTATTTCAACCAATCATTGAACGGTGATTTACCCTCCGATGAAAAATTTAATTCTCCTCAAGCATCCGGATCAATTCCGGTCAAAGAGCGAATTCTAATCGCGTTGGTCGTGGCATTTCTACTTTCCCTTGCGATGTGGTATGTCTACGCAACTCGAAAGCTGAGCGGTGCAACGGGTGCGTTACCGATCGACACTTCGTCGCTCCTTTCAACTGCGTGGGATGAAACGTTCGTCCTTTTTCGCGACCTGATTCTCTTAAAATAATTCATCTTCGTAGCATGAGAATATACGCAATCGTCTTTCTTCTCCTAGCTTGCCAAATGGGCCTCGCTCAAAGCAAAGTTACCCGCGCGCAGATGGATGCTGATGCGCTCGCGATGGAATCCTATTACGCCCTGCGAAATGAAGCATGGAGTAGAAACGGAAAAGGAATGGATCCCGATAGCATCGCCATGCCGGTCGTCTTTTCTTCGTCGTTCTTCTATCCAAGCACGTTGCGGGTTATTCTCCGAACAGAAGACGCTGCCCTTAATTCGATGATCAACAAGGTGCATGAGCTGGCTTTTCTAAGGTGTGATGATATTGCGTTCGAAGAGGCAACTGTCATCTATCAAAAATTTAGTGATGGTCTGTCTGCCGAAGGCTTTACGCTTTTAGCGGATGCAGATTTGACGAAGAAATGGTTGGGAAGTGAGTTAGAACATGGTAGCATTTTTGGAGTGGTGAAAAACGGAAACATCAAACAATGTGTCATGATGCTTCACTTTCCTGATCAACCGTTTTACATCGCCGACTTCACAGGTAACATTTCCTTCGATTCATTAACGAAATTGATGATGAACGACTTGCCTGGGATTTTCAATAAAATAGATCCGTCATTTCTTAAATCTCTAGCAGGCCAATGAGTTCAGTTCTCGAAATATTAAACCTGAGCAAGGATTTCGGTCGTATTTCAGCCGTAAAGAATTTGTCGCTTCAGGTGCCCAAAGGTGCGGTATTCGGAATCTTAGGACCCAATGGCTCAGGCAAAACAACTACGTTGGCGATGATCCTAGGAGCGTCAAATCCAACGTCAGGAAGCTTTTATTGGTTCGGAGAAAATGAAAATCACCAAGTGAGAAAGCGGATAGGTGCTATACTCGAATTCCCCGTTTTCTACCCCTCTTTTAGTGCTGAAAAAAACCTGCGCATTACAGCGCGGATAAAGGAAGTGAGCAATGAGAGAATAGATGTCGTGCTCGAGATGGTCGGACTTCTGGAACGAAAGCACGATGCGTTTAAAACGTATTCGCTGGGGATGAAACAACGTCTGGCCATCGCATCCGCAATGCTTTGCGACCCCGATGTTTTGATTTTAGATGAGCCTACTAACGGCTTGGATCCGCAGGGAATAGCAGAAATAAGAACCATCATCCGCGACATAGCGGAACAAGGAAAAACAATAATTCTGGCCAGCCACTTGCTCGATGAGGTCCAAAAAGTATGCACCGATTTCTGCATCCTTAAATCTGGAAACCTGATCTATCAAGGAAAGGTGTCGGATTCGGAACAATCAACTTCAACTGAAATTGAGGTGGGTGCGGCAGATAAAGATTTGGAAGTTCACCTGCGGAAAATACCGTTTGTTCAAAGTGTTATAAGGGTGGGAGATTATTGTAGGGTGGTGGTTTTGAGCGGACATGATGCTGCGGCGTTGAATGCCTACTTAAATACAATGGGCATTCATGTGTCGTATTTGGTGACCCGTAAAGAGAGCTTGGAAGAGAAGTTTTTATCAATCTTAAACGTTCAGTCATGATGCGCTTGCTCTCCATTGAATTCATGAAGGTTCGTCCGTCAAAGTATTTCTGGATTCTGCTTTCGCTGTTCGCGTTCATCTTGGCAGCCATTCCGATAGGTACGTTTGCACTTGGTAGTTGGATAATCGAAAATTTACTTCCCGCCAATCTTCCCATTCAAACGGTTCTCCCTCTGTATGATTTTGCCGATATATGGCAGAATTTCACGTTCATCTACCAGTTTTTTACTGTTCTGCTTTCGAGCATTGTGGCAATACAAATTGCCCAGGAGTTTAGTCTGCGTACTGCTCGACAACAGGTAATTGATGGTTTGAGTCGAAAGGAGTTTTTTCTCGGAAAAGTTTACTTTTTGCTCACATTGGCGGCTGCGGTAACGCTCGTCGTTTTTGCAATATGCCTGATTTTCGGACTGATCTATTCACCAGTTACCGATATCGAAAGCATCTTTCTGAACATTGAATTTATACCTGCATATTTTCTTCACCTCTTCCACGATTTTTTGTGGGCGATGTTCATTGCTATTTTGATTCGTCGAACTGGCATTGCTGTTGTGGTTTTGATTTTTTACGGCTGGGTGGAAGGCATCCTGCATGCAATCGTTGAATTCGCATTGCGCATGGAATGGCTGGCCCGTTTGCTGCCGAACGGGGCAACGAAGATTTTGATTCACAATCCGTTCTCGAAATATGCGCTTATGGAAACACAAACATCCATTGCAATGGGAGATCTGGCGATTTCATTAGGCTATATCGCACTGTTACTGGGTGTCAATTATTGGATGATTAAAAAGCGTGATCTGTAGGCAACCTAAAAGACATTTTTTTTGTCCTTAAAATAGCAATCATTCTGACCATGAAAACTCTTTACACTCTCTTCATCTCGCTTTTTATCTCTCAATTGTCATTTGCACAAGTTGATTGTGTTGATGAGTCGTTGATAAACCCAGATATTTTTTGCACTGCTGATTGGACGCCTGTTTGCGGGTGCAATGGTGTGACATATAGCAATTCATGTGTTGCAGTGAATTATGGCGGTGTTACCTCGTATACTGAGGGTGAATGTGGGACAATGGTGTGCCAGGATCTCAGTGATATCGATTTTGGTTTGTGCGATATGGTGCTTGGATATGCCTTTGCAGGTGGCAGTTGTACGTTGCTTTCAGGCTGCGGTTGGGTTGTAGATAACATCGATTATTCACCCTATTTTTTCGACAATGAAGATGCATGCTTCACGGCTTGCTCAGGACAGATGGACTGTTTGGACCTGGGGGGTCTCGATTTTGGAGATTGCGATTTGGCCCTTGGTATTGCGCTTGTGGATGGTGAATGTATAAATGTTAGCGGGTGCGGTTGGACAATTGGCAATACCGATTATTCGCCGTTTTTCTTCGAAAATTTGAATGATTGTCAGCAAACTTGTGGCAATTCTGCTTGCTTCGATATGGCATTCGTTGATTTTGGAATCTGCACCATGCCGCTGGGTGTTGCCGTCGTAAATGGAGAATGCACCAGCCTTAGTGGTTGCGATTGGACCGTAAATGGTGTCGATTACTCCCCGTATTTTTTCGAGAGCATTGTTTCGTGTCAAGCCACTTGCGGACAAAATACTTGTCTGGATTTAGGTACTGTCGACTTCGGGGAGTGCGAGATGTTCATGGGATATGCCATTGTCAATGAATCTTGCCAAGGAGTGAGTGGTTGCGGTTGGACAGTGAATGAAATAGACTATTCACCGTATTTTTACGATACCTACGAAGAATGTGTTGGTGGTTGTTCGTCGTGCATAAACACATTGCTCATTGATCCAGAATTCCCAATCGCACCCGACAGTGAACCAGTATGTGGGTGTAACAATGTTACCTATTTCAATGCGGATGTGGCTTACTATGAGTATGGGGTCACAAGCTATACGCCAGGTGAATGCACCACAGGTGTTGGTGCAGTGAAGCCGTCATCGAAAATTTCGGTAAGTCCAAATCCGACTGAAGGAATGGTTGTGATCACCTTGAATACGTCTGAATCGACCGTTTACCGCTTGTATAGCATCGATGGAACAATCGTAAGAACGGGCAATACAACTGGGGTAAAAACAAGTGTGGATCTTACTTCGTTGGCATCGGGAATCTACTTTCTAGAGGCTGCCGGTAAACGCACCAAGATCGTTCGTTAATCACCGCTTTCTTTTAACTTGTCGTTTTAATCTGCAAGTATGGCCGACTTTATCGACGAGTTAATCACTTCGTTGAATCATCTGAGTGATCCTGCGAGAGCAGAGAAAATGCGCCGCTTTTTCAAAGAAGATGTGAAAGGGCGTGGAATTCCTGCTGCTGAAATCAATCATATTGCGCGCATCACATTCAAACAAATCAGCAAAGAACCGAAATTGGTCATCTTTCGCTACTGCGAAAGGATGTTTGAAACGGGGTACATGGAAGAGTGTCTGATTGCATGCCATTGGTCGTATGCCATTAGAAAGCAATACACTGCCAACGACATGGATCGATTTGAGAAATGGATTACGCTTTACGTTACCAATTGGGCTGTTTGCGATACTTTTTGCAATAAAAGTGTTGGTGAGTTGTTGCTCAAATTTCCTGATAAACTTAATCGATTGAGCGTTCTTGCAAGATCAGTAAACCGATGGGAGAGAAGGGCTGCTGCTGTTTCTTTAGTCGTTCCCGGACGTCAAGGATTGTATCTCAAAAACATCTATCACATCGCAGATTTGTTACTCGAGGATTCCGACGATATGGTTCAGAAGGGGTACGGGTGGATGTTGAAAGTAGCCTCTCAAAAACACCTCACAGATGTTTTTCGGTTTGTGAATGAACGAAAATCCAAAATGCCGCGCACGGCGTTGCGATATGCAATCGAAAAGATGCCCAACGACATGAAGGCAGAAGCCATGTTGAAGTAAATTGCTCAGTTAATGATGTGCAAATTACTGATAAACAGGTAGGTCGAAAGAGAATTGTGTGCCTGCATTTAATCGGCTACTCACCTGAATAACAGAGCCGTGCATCTCAATAATCTTCTTGGTGATAGCGAGTCCGAGTCCGCTACCTGTGCGGTCTGCTGTATCTGTTCCTTTGTAATACCGATCAAAAATGAACGGCAACGCTTCTTGAGAAATTCCAGCTCCGGTGTCGCTAATCTTCAAATTGATGGTGTGCTGATCGGTAATATTCAACTCAATGGTGATGGCATCGCCATTGTCACAAAACTTCAAAGCGTTGTCGAATAAGTTTTGCAATGCCCTGTCTAACAATCCGATATCAGCAAAAGCCAAAGGCAGGTCTTTCGAATAGATGGCGTTTACGCTGACGCCTTTTTCTTTCGCGAGCAAACGGTATTTAGCCGCCAGGTCAGTTATAAGTTCTTGCACAGAAAGTGGTTCAAGAGAGAGTTGAACAGCTTGGCTTTCGAGCTTGCTCAATTCAAAAAGGTCGTCAACAAGCTTGCGCAGACGTTCGATGTTTTTTAGCACGACATTGAGGTACTCGGTTTTCTCTTCCACACTTAATTGCTGACCTTTCGATTGCAGCAGCTCCGTATATCCATGAATGCTGGCAATGGGAGTTCGAAGGTCGTGGCTGATGTTTGAGATGAGCTCTTTTCGCAACTTATCAACCCCTTTCATTTCTTCCATATTGCTTGAAATGGTCTCTGCCATATCGTTGAAGGTGGTGGCTACAACTTGCAATTCTCCCGTAGCTTCTGGCATTCGTGCTGATAGATTTCCTTCTTTAAACAGTTTGAAAACATGAATCATTCCGTTCAACTGTCTGGTAATGAAGTAGATGGCGATAATGCCGAGCAAGAAGGCAATCACTACAGTAATAGCAATGGAGCGGTAAAACGTTTTAAAAACATACGAGCCTATTAGCACGTTCTCGTGCGATGCATAAAGGTCAGAAGCGAGAATGATATATATGTAGCCGGTCGTCTCATTGCCTTCAATAATGGGTGCTACACTAAAGATATTTGGAGAGCCGGGGTGACGGGGGTCATCGCCAAGAATCAGCTTTTGTTCTGGGTCGCCAATGAAATCGTGGATGGGCTTCAAAGCAACTTTTTCGAGTTGTACTACTTTTTCTGGTGCTACGTAATTCAATATGTTGCCACTGGCATCTAGCAGGTATACTTCAACACC
>JANRAA010000052.1:0-1948 GCA_030728235.1 Flavobacteriales bacterium | reverse complement strand
GTTGATGACCATCATACTGTGCATAATGTCTTGCAGCGCCATCGAAGGATCAGAAGATTGCAACAGTGGTGATATTGTTTCAGCGGTGTGCCCAGCGAGATCGCGACTCAAGCGTTGGGTAACCTCCATCGACATCTTGTTGGCGTTGTTCAAGGTTACCAGCATTGTAATGCCTGAAACCAAAAGGAGCACTACGAGAAAAGCGGCAACCAGTTTCCAGAATAATTTTGTCATTTCAGTTCTTTAAATCGATAACCAATGCCCCAGCTTGTAAGAATGAATTGCGGGTTATTCATGTCATCTTCAATTTTACTTCGCAAGCGATTGATGTGCGAGTTGACAGTGTGTTCGTAGCCTTCGTAGCTGTATTTCCATACGAGATCGAGAAGGTCGATGCGGGAATATGTTTTGCCAGGGTTTTGAATAAACAAGGCAATGAGTTCAAATTCTTTTGGCGTGAGGGAGAGGGTGACATTGTTTTTTTTGACAACCCGTTTTCCGAGGTCGATATGTAAATCTTCGATTTCGAAAATTTTATTGGCATCTTGAGCATCACTTATTGCAGGTGAGCGACGTAGAATTGCTTTCACGCGCGCCTGCAACTCTCTTGTTCCAAATGGCTTGGTCATGTAATCATCTGCGCCACTTTCCAGCGCCACCACTTTGTCGATCTCTTCACTTCTTGAAGTCAGCATCATGATGGGGGTCTTGATGTTTTTGTGACGGATTTCTTTGCAAATATCGATGCCATCCATCCCGGGAAGCATGATGTCCAGAATGATGAAATCAAACGGATTGCTCAGCGCCATGCTCAATCCTTGCTTGCCATCTGCTGCTGTTTCTATTGAAAACTGCATGTCTTTCAAATGCAATTCAAGCAGTTTTCTGATGTCTGCGTCGTCTTCAACAATCAATGCTTTCTTTAGTGGTTCCATCAATGGTGCTCCGTATTATGCTTTCTGCCGATTCCAAAATATTCCAAACGACAGGTAGTTCGGTGTGTACAAATTAGTCAACTTACTTGGGAAATTTGAAAAACCGTTGTACTGAACAGAAATGCCAAGTCCGTGCGTGATTTCAGTGAGGAACATAATGCCGTATTGACTAAAATTGGTTCCTGATTGACGCAAGAAATCGTTTGATTGTCCTTCTAGCTTTTGTGCAAACAATCCGCTGTATTTCGCGATGATCCAGGCCGTTTTGTATGGACTAACGCCAATTTCGCTTCCAATTCTGTATTGGTTGCTGAAGTTATTGCCAGCGTAAGCTGTTCTGAAGTTGTATCCGGCATGCAATGTTCCATACATCCAATTGGTAAATCCTTGAGAAGCCACCGCTGTAGCCCAAAAGTTCCACTCACCATCACCGGTAGGCAGGTTTACAAATCCCAAAGCAGGGTCGAGGTTGTTGGCAAGGTTCTCTGCTTTTCCTGTTGGCACTTCAACAGCAGCCTGCAAGGCGAAAGGGAAGTTGCCAGCAAATGGTTTGTATTTGAATTCAAGGCGGACATCTCCGAAGCCCGAAGCCGACTCTGTATTATCGAATTTGGCAGATTTGAATAACGGTGCGTTAACAAGGATGTTTGCACGCGGTGAAATACCAAACTCAGAATAGAGCGTGACCTCACTGCTGCTAAAAGCGTTCGCCGTATTCGTTAGATTTCCATCGGCATTGTAAAATTCTTTTGAACTCCATTGCTGATATGAAATTTGCGTCCATGAGTCTTTTTGTGGACGTATCCAGCCGTTCTGGGCGATGGCCAGCGTCGACATGATGGACAACAGTGCGAGAAGAAAGGATTTTTTCATAGGAGTTTGTTGTGAAAGAGCCGACAACTGGTTTTCAGTTGTCGGCAAAGATAAAAGGGAATCGTATCAATTCAGCGGCGCATATCCAAAAGGAATGCCTGCAGAAGCGCACCACAAAATCACGTGGTCGAACTGTGCAC
>JANRAA010000051.1 GCA_030728235.1 Flavobacteriales bacterium | reverse complement strand
CCTCTCCTGTAGCGAATATCAGTGTAGCTAGCCAAGTGGGCTGTTCGCCATTCACAGTGAACTTCAGCAATACAACAACTGGTGGCTTGTTTTACAATTGGAATTTCGGAGATGGTGAAACCGGTAACGGACAAAACGTTTCACACACCTTCTTGAATGATACTGGGAATCCACTCGGATACACAGTTGTTATGGTGGCTGAGAACATCCAGTTGTGCTCCGACTCAATGATCATCGATATCGTTGTCTCTCCAACTCCTATAGCAGACTTTACATTGAGCGAGGTCGAAAGCTGCTACGCGCCTTTTGAAATCACCACGCAGAACAACTCAGTATTCGCAAATGGATACGAATGGTCTTTCAATCCTTTCGGTACGTCGCAGTTGTTCGAACCAACGATTACTGTAGATGCAGTGGGGACATGGAACGTGACCATGATCGCGTCCAATGCTTATGGCTGTGAAGATGCAATGACGCAGCAAGTAACAATCAATCCACTTCCAGTGGCAAACTTCACCAGCAGTCAGCCTTTTGGATGCATCGATTTGCCTGTGTCGTTCACCAACCTTTCAACCGGAGCGGCGACTTACGAATGGGATTTTGGAGATGGTGACCTTTCTGTAACAAACAACCCATCTCATATTTATGATGAGGATGGCTATTACACGGTATCACTTGTCGCAACAACTGCCGCAGGCTGCACTGATACGCTGACGTTCGATAACATGATTGCCGCTTATCCGCTGCCAATAGCCAATTTCACTTATTCTCCAGATGTTGCCAATATCTACAATGCGAACATCGCTTTCCAAGATCAATCGGTAAATCCATTTGCATGGAACTGGAACTTTGGTGATGGGACGTATTCAAGTGATCAAAACCCTGACCACACGTATGCCGAAGCAGGAACCTATGGCATCCAACTGACGGTGAACAATATCTACGGCTGTGAAGACAGAGATGAGGGTGTTGTGACCATTATCGATCAGTTCAATATCTACGTACCGAATGCATTCACACCTGATAACGATAACATCAACGATATTTTCAAGCCTGTTATCGTAGGGCGCGATCTAATCGATTTCTACGAATTCAGAATCTTTGATCGCTGGGGTGTACTCGTGTTCGAAACGCAAGACATGGATGCTTTTTGGATGGGTGATTTCCGCCAAGGTGGTGATTACTATGTGCAATCAGACGTTTATGTTTGGCAGGTTAAAATCCGTCTGAAAGACGCTGAGAAAAGTGAATTGATTGAGGGACATGTCACCCAGGTGCGGTAGACATAGTTTCACAGCATAGCTTGTACTCGCGATCCTTAGACGACTCAACGACTATTCTGAACCTTTGGTTAGGCTAAGCATGGAAATGGCCATGTCTACTTGATAAAAGTGAGTTTCGCTTTCTCCACCTTGGTTTTGAAAACGCCAAAGGCTACTGTTGCATTCTTCCCATCAAGCTCTATAACGGTGCCGCTTTGCTTCCCGCCAACCAACTTTACCAATGATCCTACTTTGATAAGGTCTAGCTCAGGTTTCGGCTTTTTCTTGGTTTGCTTCTTTGCCGCCGATTTGATCTTCAACTCTTCGGCGCGCTTGGCATCTTCTATCTTGGTTTTCTCAACGGTGATGAACTTTTTGACTTCCTCCAACAAGGGTTTATTCTGTGTGCCTTTGCCTTTGGTAACGAACTGGTCGATGAACGATTGCATCTTGCGCCCACGAATGAGGTAGTGGTTGTTGCGCTCTATCATCTCTTGCTGACTCTGCAACTTCTCTTCGTATTTGGCCTGTCGGCTTTCAAAACTCTCTTTGGCCTTCAAAGCATCCAACTCTGCCTTTCGTGCATTTGCAACGAGCTTTTCGAACTCTGATTTCTCTTTCTGCAACTCGGCTATGAGGTTGTCCATCTGCACTTTGTTGACGTCTAACCTGCTCTTAGCATCTTCAATCAATGCCTGCGGTATGCCGTTAATCTCGGCAACCTCAAAGGTGAATGAACTACCAGGCTGGCCTATGTCTAGGCGGTACAAGGGCTCTAGCGATTCTTTGTCGAACAACATGGATCCGTTGATGGCGTTGCGCAAATGCGAGGCTTTCAATTTGATGTTGCCGTAGTGTGTGGTGACGACGCCGAAACTTTTGCGGTTGTACAACTCTTCGAAAAAGACTTCTGCCAAGGCGCCTCCTAAATCGGGGTCAGAACCGGTGCCGAATTCGTCGAGCAACAACAAACTTCTCCGATTCGCAACATCCAAAAAGTGCTTCATCCGCTTCAAGCGATAACTATATGTGCTGAGCTGATTCTCTATGCTTTGGTTGTCGCCAATGTCGGTGAGGATGCTGTGAAATAAGCACATCTTGCTGTTCGGACTGGCCGGGATCAATAACCCGCTTTGCAGCATGATTTGCAACAATCCGACTGTTTTTAAGGTGATGCTTTTTCCGCCTGCATTCGGACCTGATATAACGAGCATGCGGCTGAATTTGTCCATCCGCAGCGATTGTGCATGTGTCTTATTCCCACTTTTTTTGTTGGTCAGCAGCAAAATAGGGTGGTAGGCATTGATGAGGTCGATCTCCTGCTCATCGCTGATGGCAGGCATGTCGGCGTTTATCTCCAATGCCAACTTGGTCTTGGCATTGATGAAGTCTAACTCTGGAAGTAGCTTCTGGTAAGCTTCTATCAATGGCAACGATTTGCGGATCTCTCGCGTAAGGGCCATCAAAATGCGATAGATTTCTTTGCGCTCGTCGTCTTGCAACATCTCAAACTCGAAGTTCAAGGCGGTGTTCGCCTGTGGCTCTATGAAGGTAACATTACCTGTCTTCGAACTGCCCAATGCCATCCCAGGAATCTTGCGCTTGTGGGTGCTCATAACCGCTAACACGCGGCGCTCGTTCACGAACCCTTCTTTGGTATCTGCCAGCCACCCTTTGTCGATGAACTCTTTAAGCTCTTTGTTGAAGTTCCGATTTATCTTCCTGCGTACAGATTGGATTTCCTGACGTATGCGGTACAATTCAGGTGAGGCGTCGTCGCGCACCAAGCCGCGGATATCAAAGACTTTTTCAATGGGGTCAATGATCTCTGTGGTGTGGTAAACGTCGGCATGCAAGGCACTCAAACGCACGAAGATGTCTTTGTTCTGCTTGAAAAAATGGACGAGCGAATTCACCAATCGCGAGGCGTCAATAAGGTGGCGGAAGCTCTCTTCTGAAAGCACTGAATCGCGCACGGCGAGGATGCGGATCTCTCGGTGCAATTCCTGGTAGTCGAGGGCTGGAAAGGTATATCCTTCTGTCCGTATGCGGTGAAATTCTTTGACTAAACTCAATGATTCAACAACATCTTTTCGCTGTATCATGGGCGAAATGTCGGTAGAGCGTATGCGCGCAGTATCACCAATGCAGTAGTCGTGCAGCATGATGCGGATGACGTCGAACTCTAAGTCGGTCACCACTTGATCATCAAAATAATGCATTATCTGCTCACTCATGGGTGTTTCATTTGCTCATCACTCCAAGCCAAAAGGGCTTCTTTTTCACGTCGGTCAAACCAAGTAATATCGCTCTGCTTCCTAAACCAGGTCATCTGCCGCTTGGCAAAATTGCGGGTGTGCTGCTTGATCATCTCAATGCTCTCTTCCAAACTGATTTTACCATCGAAATGTTCAAACAGCTCTTTGTATCCAACTGTATTTAGGGCGTTCGCACCGCGGTGCGGATGTAAAAGTCGCGCTTCTTCCACCAGTCCGGCCTCTACCATTTTATCTACCCGCATGTTGATGCGATTGTACATTTCTTCGCGATCGCAGGTAATACCGGCAATGGCATATCTGAAGTTCCGACTTTTTTGGGTGTTTTTCCGCAATTCGGAATACGCCATTTCAGATGTCCGACACACTTCCAACGCTCGAATGAGCCGCTGGTGATTGTGAATGTCCATTTCACTAAAATGCACGGGGTCGCGCTCTTTCAACTCTTCCTGCAATGCTTCAATGCCGTTCTCTTCCAATTCTTTTATTAGCGCTTCGCGGATGGTAGGGTCGGAGGGCAATGCGTCGAATCCGTGCAGCACTGCATTTATATACAATCCAGATCCTCCTGTCATGACTGCTGCGCTGTGACTTAAGAAGTGATTATCAAGAAATGAGATGGCGTCGCGCTCGAAATCGCCAGACGAATAGGGGGTGGTAATGTCTATAAAATCGATAAAGTGGTGCTTTGCCGCTTGCTGTTCTTCAACAGTCGGGTGCGCTGTGCCAATGGCTGTATTGCGATAAAACTGTCGGCTATCGGCAGAAACTATTTCCAATCCATGGTGTCTGGCTACGTCGATGGCTGCAGCAGTCTTTCCAATAGCTGTAGGCCCAACGATGACCAGTAAAAGCGGACGTGTATTAGTAGTCGTCACTGTCGTAATCGCCGCCGCCGCCGCCCCAACCGTGGTCGTCGCTGCCGTAGGCATCGTCTTCGTCCAAATAGGCATCCAATTCAGGATCGCCCGTGCTGTAGCGGTCTTCTTCTTCGTAAACTTCTTCTTCTGGCTCGAACTCCAAACCTGCAAAAAGATCCGACTCTTTTGAGGTCTGGTCGGGCGCTTCGCCATACACAAGCGTCACTTTCGGATACAAGGTAGAGGGAGCTGCTTTTTTGATTTCAACCAATTCGAGGTAGAAACACCACATCCGCAAGAAATCGAAGACGTAGATTACTTTTTCTTCGGGTGAGGTCAGTTTGTCGGCGAGTTTCACATCCGACATCGATGCCACTTTCGAAGCGCCATCGTTCATTTCCATCAGGGTGATTTCTTCACCGCGCTCCCAAGTATCGTTGCTGAGGTAAAAAGACGCCATTTCGCCTTCCGAAAAATCAAATGCTGTCAGGATAGACTGGTGCAATTCTTCGAATGTCGACTCGGTTTTGATCTCGATGTCTCTGAAAATGTCTTCATCAGTATCGATGACGACGCGGAATTTGAAGATGTTCATGGAAAATGTAGTGCTTAACGACTACAAAGGTACAAATCTATTGTTTCAGACGGTAGCCAATAGCGAGTTCCAATCGATAGATTTTTGAATCTCTATTTTGGGCAGCAGCTCTTTTTTTTGCATCGTCCCACGCAAGTGGCTCTGCCCAATGCACAGCTGATTTGCCAGCACCGGCAAGTACCTCGAAATAAAACGGCGATTGTTCGGTGTCTATGCGCATTCCGGCAGATAATCCGACACCTGCGGCTACTCCTTTGCGGTTCTGGCCTTGCTCGTATTGGGGCGAGATGCTGTATTCTCTCAGACGAGCAAGCTGACCGAATGCGCCGAAAAACAATCCGCGGTGGTTGCCTTCTAAATAAGCTTTGTTGAGGTAGAGGCGGAATTCAGGGTATACAGATATGCCACCCAAACTGTAATCTTGTCGCGTGGCAGAAATTAAATCTTGATCGAGACCAGCGTATTGTCCCAATTCGAAGTGAATACCAAGGGTGTATGGACGAGTGGTTTCGTGCTCGTAGCCAACGCCAAAAATGGGCTGGCCCGTCAGAAAATAACTATTCTGAAAGCGTATGTTCGATTGCGAAAACGCAAGGAAGGGAATACAATATAGGGCGATAACGAGTATTATTCGCATCGTATGCAAGCATTAGGTTGCAGTAAATATAGCGAATCAAATCCAATTTTTCACATCCGCAGCGTCGATGCGCTCATGCGATGTATTCTCTACTGCCTTTCCATTCTTAACAACGATCAACTGCGGCGATTGATGCGCAACGTTCAATTCGTCGGCAATGCGATTCGATATGCTTCGAAATGCGATAAGGTCTAGGAAATAGGGCGAAACACTCTCCTGCTCATAGCCATATGCGCGTTCAAAATTCCGCAATGCGAAAGCACTGATCGAACAACGGGTGCTGTGTTTGAAAATTAAAACCACGCGGTCGTGCGATTCTTCAAGCGCTTTTTGAAGATCTGCGTCGGTTTCAATGTTATTCCATGCGATTGCGGCCATGACTGAGGTTCTAAATTATTAGCTTTGCAGCGAAATTAATCATTCCCATGGACACGCGAATCATAAAAGGTGCAGTTGCACTCCTTTCTCTAGCTTACACTGTTTACTTATATGCAACCGGACATTGGGGGTCAGGTATCGGTATGACGCTGGTATCTGCTGTGTTGGTGCTTGTTTTCTTACGCAGCATGCGCATGATCATGGTGTTCTTTCATTTGCGTCAACAACAAATGGAGAAGGGCAAAAAATGGCTCAACCGCATCAATCCGAATCATTTGTGGAAAAAACAGCGTGGATACTACTACTTCCTTACTGGCAGCACCCAGCTTGAAACGAACTTGAACGAGGCAGAGAAGAATTTGAAAAAAGCGCTGGCGTACGGACTCCGTGCCGATCACGATAAAGCTGCTGTAAAGTTGAATTTGGCTGCCATCGCTTCAGCGAAGCGGAAACCAAAAGAAGCGCAAATACTTTTGATGGAAGCTAAGAAGCTAGACACAAAAGGCTTGCTGAAAAACGATATCAAAACGTTCGAAAAAGCGCTTAAAAATCCAAAGGTGGTCTATCAGAGACGTTAACCTTTGCGGCGCGCTGAATTTGTTGCAAGCGTGAAAGCAAGTGCAGACTCTTGCGCTGCGTGTCATGACTGATGGTTCTGTAATGATTATCTAAATCTGTAGAGCCATTCTTGTAATTGTGCGCGTCGATTTTCAATATCTGATAATTGGTCTCTTCTGACGCGTCACGAATGATGCGGTTCAACTCATCACTGTCCTGAGGATAATGAATGAGGTGTGTGAAGCACTGTTCCACAACATCGTTCATGATGCTGTGCACAGCTTGATGCAGATCGTTTCGATTTGTTGACATTGTTCAGGTTTCAGGGCAAAATGAAATTAGGAATTTTTTTTGACTAAAAAAAATCCGTCCATTCAGGGTCTAAAACCTAAGGTGCGTCGTTACTAAGCTTGATTTCGTCGAAATCAATAGCTCAATAGCTCTTCAATAGTTGCGCTCAGCCTGTTCGATGCGAGGAAGTTGTTCTCCAAGCCTACCGCAAACGGCACTGGGGTGTCTAAACTGGCGCATCTGCGGACAGGTGCGTCGAGCCATTGCCAGCAGTTTTCGGTGATGAGGGCGCTGAGCTCTCCGCCAATACCACCGGTCAAACAGTCTTCATGAAGCACGAGGGCTCTTCCTGTTTTCTTTACGCTGGTATAAATGGTGTCTGTATCCAATGGTGCCAAGGTGCGCAAGTCGATAACCTCTATCGATTGTTCTTTGTGCTGCTCAGCATACGCCATCGCCCAATGAACGCCCATTCCATAGGTTACAACAGTCAAACGATCTCCTTTCACTACGATGTTAGCTTGTCCGAATGGTATTGAATAATACGCATCTGAAACTTGCTGCGCTACGCTGCGGTAAATGGCTTTGTGCTCGAAAAACAATACAGGGTTCGGGTCTTCAAACGAGCGTGTCAACAATCCTTTGGCATCAGCCGGAAAAGCGGGGTAGGCAATGCGCAAGCCTGGTGTGTGGAAAAACCAAGCTTCGTTGCTTTGGCTGTGGAATGGACCGGCGGCCACGCCTGCTCCTGTGGGCATGCGGACAACGACATCAGCTTTTTCTTCCCAACGATAGTGCAGCTTTGCGAGGTTGTTGATGATCTGGTTGAATCCGCAGGTTACGAAGTCGGCAAACTGCATCTCAACCATCCCTTTCCATCCTTTCATTGAAAGGCCTAGCGCACTTCCTATAATGGCACTCTCGCACAAGGGTGTGTTGCGCACGCGTTCTTTTCCAAACTGGTCTAGAAATCCTTCAGTAACCTTAAATACTCCGCCGTATTCGCCAATGTCTTGTCCCATTAAAACAAGGTTGTCGTGCTTCTCCATGCTTTGGCGCAATCCGTCAGAAATGGCATCTATGAAGCGCTTCTCACTGGTAGGCCCGCTTGGTGGGGTAGCCGGTGTGCTGAAGGGCTCGAAAAGGTCGTTTACTTCGGAAGTAATGCGCTCGCCGATGAGGCCTATCTGCTCTGTTAGATATTTCTTCGAGGAGTCGATAAGCGTGGCCTTCAACGAGAAGACCTGTGCACCGCACCCGCGGTTTCAGTGCATCGATCTCACACCAGGCGCGCGAGCGCGTGCGCGCGAGTTGCTCGCTGTCAGCCGGTCGCTTGCGCGCGCGCTCTCTCCCTGTGCCTTGCGCCACTTCCTTTTTGTCTCCGGTGTCACTCTCTGTACACTGTCGCCGCGCTAAGTCCTCTTCTTTCGCCTCCTCTGCCACCACCAGAACGTGCC
>JANRAA010000050.1 GCA_030728235.1 Flavobacteriales bacterium | reverse complement strand
CGTATACATTTTTCTGTTGGTACTTTCCTTCTAGCACTATTGTCCCGGCGTTCGCTTTGAAAGCAAAACCTAGCAATGCGAGGAGTACCACACCCATTAACCTCATCTTCTTGTATAACTTTTTGGTCTCGGTAGTTGGGTAAATATAGTAATTGACCGTTAGGTAAAAAAACACAACTACTGAATTATCACCCTTAGGCGGGGGCGAAGTTATGAATTTTAGACTGACAACTGCTCAGAATCTCTGGAAAAAACACCATAAACAATTCGACGAGTTGCATCTCATTCTCGACCAACCAATCAACTGACTGGGGTAAACCTGTCTTTCTGCCTATTCTTTTTTCCATCCCATTCATGGCTCTTAACAAGCCTGAAATCTGCGTATACGCGACAAACCAATTGTCTCTTTCCATGTAATAAAGCAGGTGTGAGGCTTCAACAGAGATCGGATCTGCGTGGATATGAAGGGTCTGAAATACGTTTTGAGCGAAAATTTCGAGGGGGACTTCTGAAAAGTGATTCCACATTTTTGCCAAGGCGTAATCGTATAACATATCGACAGCAACGCCAGAATAATGTCCGCAAATCGGACGAACCAGCGCTCTCACTTCGCTTGTTATCGGATGCTCGTCTGTAAAACTATCGATGAACCGATGCAGGAGTATCCCATTTCGAATTCCCGTTTCATAGGCGTCATAATCATGTCCTTTCACGAAATCTCCAAGGAAGTTTCCAGTAAGAATCAGCGGATTATCTCCGCTCAGAAAGCAATGCGCCAGGTAATTCACTTCTCAAAGATATGGTTTACAATTTAGGTGTGTTGATTCCCGGGCATTCAACCCACCATCGAACACGCCGATTATCCATTGATGGAAATTCAAGCATTTTTCAGAACCGAAGCATTAACTTCGTTTTCATGAGTCGACGAGAGCGCATTTATTGGATTTGTCAGATAACAGGCTGGGGTGTATTTGGTGCTGGCAACATTTTGAATGTCGCGCTGCAAGGCCGTTTGGTGTGGGAAATACCTGCCTCTTCGGCCATCATGATCATTCTCGGAATTGTTATTTCTCACATCTTCCGCGGATTAATTCGCGC
This sequence comes from Flavobacteriales bacterium, assembly GCA_030728235.1. Classification (GTDB taxonomy): domain Bacteria; phylum Bacteroidota; class Bacteroidia; order Flavobacteriales_D; family Sanyastnellaceae; genus RI-182. The sequence continues at coordinate 7,293 of JANRAA010000050.1, read as the reverse complement.
CAGTGGATTTGTGAATGCCCCAATTTGGAAACAGCTGCTTCTTGTTTTACCCGCTGCCATTGCCATGAGTTTGATTTTCGCCTTCACCTATGGCGGTTTGCATGATATAATCTTCGATCATGGTGAAAAAATCATCGACTTCTCGAAGCCAGCATTGTGGGTATATGTCTTGAATTTCAGTGTGCTGTTCGTCGTGTGGGTTGTCTTTTACTTCGCCTTCCACTATTTCGAAAACCTCCAAAAATCAGAAATTCGAAACTTGGAGCTGCGGGCAGCCAATGTTGAAGTAGAACTTAACAACCTGCGCAGCCAGCTTCGTCCGCATTTCATGTTCAACTCCCTCAATAGCATTCGCGCACTTATTGATGAAGACCCTTTGCGCGCTAAAGAAGCCGTTACAATTCTCTCCTCGGTGCTCAGAAATAGTTTGCTGCTGGGAAAGCAATCGCTTATCCCGCTGCGTGAAGAGCTCGATCTGGTGCAGAAATATCTCGAAATGGAGCAAATTCGCTTTGAAGAAAGACTGGAGTTGAAAATTGATGTCGCTGCCGACACCCTCGAATGCACGGTGCCGCCGCTAATGATTCAGACATTGGTTGAAAACGGAATAAAACACGGGGTTGCTGCCACGCGCGGTGGTGGGATCCTGCAATTGAGCACCCGTTTGAACGATAAATTGGAAATTGAAATCCGAAATACAGGAAAGATAGAACAACGTGAAGACGTTGGAACGGGGCTACAAAACACGCACAAACGCCTTGAACTAATCTACCAAGATTTCGCGAGTTTCGAAATCTTTGAAGAGCGTGACGAAGTTGTATGTAAACTTATTATTCCTCAAAAGTGAAACAGATGAAAGCAATAGTGATAGACGACGAACGCTTGGCTCGCAAAGAACTGATTCAAATGCTGACTGCTTTTCCGGACATTGAGGTAATAGCAGAAGCGGGAGACATTGAAGAAGCGCAGGAGCAGATAGAAAGCCTGTCTCCGGACCTCATCTTTCTCGACATCCAAATGCCTGGAGGCTCTGGTTTTGAGCTACTTTCCAAGCTCGACCACGTGCCGCATGTTATATTCGTTACCGCGTACGACGAGTTCGCCCTGCGGGCTTTTGAAGTCAACGCCCTCGATTACCTGTTGAAACCAGTTGAGAACGATAGATTGGCCACAGCTATTCAACGTGTTCAAGCTTTGAAGCCTTCTGCCATCAGCCATCAAGGCGATAAAACGACCTTGCTACCAGACGATCAGATCTTCATCAAAGACGGGGAGAAATGTTGGTTCGTGCCGCTGCGTGAAATCCGTCTGTTCGAATCCGAGGGGAATTATGTCCGCGTGTATTTCAAAGACTTCAAACCTCTGATTCTGCGGTCACTCAACCAGCTTGAAGAACGACTTGACGAGATGCACTTCTTTCGAGCCAGCAGAAAGCACATCGTAAACCTCGATTGGATCGAAAACATTGAACCGTGGTTCAGTGGCGGGTTGAAATGCACCTTGCGCGACGGAAAAGAAATTGAGGTCTCTCGCCGACAGTCTGCTCGATTCAGAGAATTGAGAAGTCTATAGGTCTTTTCCGCGTAGGCGCGCTGTTTCGGCTTTCACGGCTTCGGTGTATTCGAAATCGAATCCTATAGCGTCTTCCTCTGCAATGTACCTTCCTTTGCCAACAAACTGTTCTTTGCAATAGGCTTCTACCTCAGCATTCTCAGGTTCGAAAAGCAAAACTGATATCTGCATGGCGTATTCATTGCCATTGCTAGGTGCTTCGCGCAAATCCATTTCAATTCTGCGATGTACCGTGTTCTCAGATGAGAAATCAAGTACGTACAATTTACCGATCGACAGTTGAAGGTCGTAGTTCCCATTATCAATGCGCGATACGCCACCTTCCAAAGTACCATCTTCATTGGCAACATAAACCCCTACTTCCCCGCTCAATGCACGTTGGTCTTCATCGTGGATTTGTCCGTTCATCCAAACGCGATTGCCTATCACTCCCAATGAATCACCCATCGTAAAGCCAAGGTAGCTTTCTGGTGGTACTTGCACACATTTGTCTCTCCATTTGCCAACACTCCAAACATCCGCCAGGTGGCGAATGGAATCAACTTCGTAGGTTACTTTTTGTCCGCGCAAGCGATAACTATACGACATCGGCAAACCGGCAATGTACCCCATATCGAACCACGGACTCATCAGTTCTTGTGCAACCGAAATCCATGTGGTGTCTTTATCATCGGTCACAATAACGCCTGACTTTACTTCTAACCCGAACTTCTGTTCTGAATCTCTATTGAACATCACCGTAGGCGCAGACTCGTTGTCGAGCCAATAGCGCAGCATCTCTCCGCTTAACTCAACACAATCGCAATATTCACCATACGCTTCGCGGATGTACAGCGACTCTCCATTGTACCAGTGCTGCAACTTGTTGTCGCTGCCAAAACGTGTCATGTAGATATGAGACGAGTCGTACACTTCATAAATCAGTTCAGAACCAAAATACTGGTATACCATGTCGCGCACCTCTTGATCGTCGCTTAGCACACTGTAGTGCACCCTGTATGGCATGGCTGGCTTCTCATCGCCCTCACAGCTTGATAAAAAAAGTCCTGCAAAGAGAACAACGAAGATGGAAATTTGATTTTTCACTGTTATATGCGTGTTAATATGCGTTGGCAAAGATGCGAAAAGGATTATTTTCGACCCCATGCGCAGACAAACGATTTTAGTCCTCATTTTATTGGCTGTAGTTTCGCTTTCCGGAATCGTGATTACACAGATTTTCTGGGTAAAGCGCGCCTACAACTTGCAAGAAAAGCAATTTAATGATCGCGTGGTCATTGCGCTCTCGCAGGTGGTTGATCGCATTCAGGAGGTGAATCGCGACAGTGCTTTTGTTGAACCTGTAAACCAGGTTTCGTCGGCATACTTTGTTGCCAACATCAACGATACCCTCCACCCCTATTTTTTGGAAAGTCTGCTCCGAGAAGAATTCGAGAGTTTCAACCTCAAAGAAGAGTTTGAATACGCCATTTACGATTGCTTCTCCGATTCGGTGGTATATGGCGGAAGGGTGAATTTCAATGAAAAAACCGGTTCTGGACAAAATGCCGAGTTGAGCATACAGCGGAAGTTCAATCAAGACGGACATTATTTCGGTATCTATTTTCCTCAAAAAACGACCGTGATCATCAAGCAGATGGATTTCTGGGTGTTTTCATCCATCGTGATTTTGCTTGTGGTGCTGTTTTTTGCCTACTCCATTTTGATTATCCTGCGGCAAAAGCGGCTTTCAGAAGTCAAGACCGACTTTATAAACAACATGACGCACGAGTTAAAAACACCAATCAGCACCATTGGCATCAGCAGTGAGATGTTGATGCGCGATGATATTTCTCAAGATGCTAGCCGCTTGAAACAGTACGCCACAATCATTAAAAATGAAAACAATCGTCTGAAGTCGCAAGTAGAACGCGTGTTGCAAATCGCATCGTTAACTCCTGGTGAACTGCAACTCAAAGAAGAGCGCATAGACATGCAGACGCTGATTGAAAAATGTGTCGACACCCTCTCACTTATGGCACAGGAAAAGGGTGGGTCGATTGCTTTTAAAAGCACTGCCGGCAACAACACAGTGAAAGGAGATCGCGTTCACTTGACCAATGTAATTTTCAACCTGATGGACAACGCCATCAAGTACACCATGCACCAACCTAAGATCACTATTTCGTTGACTCATAATGATAAATGGGTCATGATTGAGGTTGCAGACAATGGCATCGGCATCGACGACAAAAACAAAAAAATGATTTTCGATAAATTCTTTCGTGTACCCACAGGCAATGTGCACAATGTGAAAGGATTCGGACTCGGCTTGTTTTATGTAAAAAGCATCGTCCGCGCACACGGGGGCACCATTGACCTCCAAAGTGAATTGGGTAAAGGAAGCACATTCACAATCCGACTAAAGAAATTGGCATGACAGATAAAGTGAAGATATTGTTGGTTGAAGACGACTACAACCTGGGGTTCGTGATTCAAGATTTACTGCGCATGGAGGGCTTTCATGTGCACCTCGCTACCAATGGAAAAGACGGATTGATAAGCTTCAATCAAGATGATTATCAACTCTGTCTGCTCGATGTTATGTTGCCAGAAAAAGATGGTTTCACACTGGCGGAAGACATTCGTAAAATCAACGATCAGGTTCCGATTGTTTTTCTAACAGCGAAAAGCATGGTAGAGGACAAAATTCGCGGTTTGCGAATCGGTGCCGACGACTACATCACCAAGCCATTTGTCAATGAAGAGTTTCTTTTGCGCATTCGCGCAATTTTAAAGCGAAGCAAAGCCTTTGAAGACGAAGAGAAAATAGAACACTACACATTGGGTAGTTATGCGTTCGATACTGTGAACCTCACCTTATCAAGAAACAATGAATTGCGCCAATTGACACGCAAAGAAGCTGATATTTTAAAGATGATGTGTGAGCATCTCAATCGCGTCATCGAACGTGAATTGATTGCCAAGAAAGTATGGGGTGATGATAGCTATTTCGTTGGCCGCAGCATGGATGTCTTCATCACCAAATTGCGCAAATACTTGGCCGATGACGAATCGGTTTCTATCAGCAATGTGCATGGCGTAGGATTCAGACTCAGTATAGAAGAAAAGTAAAAAACACGAACAATAAAAAAGGCTGTCTGGGTAGACAGCCTTCTTTTTGTATGCTCATTTTGGTTTATTCTACAACCAAAGTTTTAACAGTTTGCTTGCCATCGGCAAGAATGCGAACCTTGTAAACTCCTGCGCTCAAATCTTGTGTAAGAACAGGCAAGTTGAAAGATCCGGTCAAAGTACCATATGACTTCGATGCAACCAATCGTCCGTCGGCGCTGAAAACCTCAACACTCAAAACAGTTGGCTTATCTAAGTTAACAGCAATGTTTGCTTGTGTAGTAGCTGGGTTTGGGTACAACTGGAAGGTTGCATCCGGCGCAGCCGTTTCTAAAACACCTACTACTGCTGAACCAGAAACAAAACCGTTTGAAACAGCTTCATCAATGGTAGCCGAAGATGCGTTGTCGATGGTTCCGTCTGGAGCAATCACCATACCTACAATGTGCATGTTGTTCTCATCCCAATCTTCTGGCAAAACAAATGTGTAGTTGTGGGTGGTTGTGTTACCAACCATCATAGCTCCTGCAAATGCATTCTGCAAACCTGCAAAGCTTGGAGACAAAGAACGCGCTACGTGCTCGTACACCATTTGAGCTGCAGGCACGGGGCTAGGCAATAACTCGTATCCGCCCATCACACCGTTTGCGCCACCAGCATAAGCATTGGCTTGAGCCCAACCAGTTCCAGTTCCAGTAACACCGTCTTCAGTCAACACAACAGAAACGCGGTAGTTTCCAGATACTGTTTGTTGGAAGGTAGTGGTAGTGCTAACAGTCAAAGTACGTGTAGCAGCATCCCACGTAGCACCATTTTCAATGAATGCCATTGGCGCCGTCTGAATGCGCTCAAGGAATGGAATTTCAAACTGTGACGGATCGTATTCTGGTCCGCGATCTACCACACCACTTGGGTAACCTGAGATCAAACCACCGATAGCAGCGTCGTAGTCGACAACAGTCATTGGGTCAGCATTGTGCACGGCGATTCCGATGAAATAGTCTCCGTAACGCTCAGTAAGCAAGTCCATGAATACGGCACCGCGCACACACCACGGACACCAAGTACCTGTTCCTTCTTCCGCAATAACGCGCTTTCCGGTTGCTGGTACAACAGGGTTCACAACAAGTGTTTTCTCATCGTCAACAGCATCGTCGTCAGACATGCCATTCACATTGCTGATAACAGCCACGGCGTTGTTTGTTCCTGCCACCAAGGTAAAGGTGTTCGCGAAATCAACAGTGTAAAAACCGAGCGAAGGGATGTTGACCCCAGATACCGATTCGCTGATGGTAGAACCGTTGTAGGTGATGTCTACATCAAAAGACGTAATGGCAGTCATACCAAGGTTTCTTACTTCAACACTAGGAGTTACCGTTTGAGAAGCTAGGGCAGAACCCATGTTCAAAATATTGGTCACACCGCCGTTCAAAGCAGGCAACTCATAAGGAATGAAGTCGTACGAAACATCGTCAACCCAGAACTGGTTCCCTTGCAGCGGGAAGATGTCGATGCTCGCGATTTGTGTTTCTCCGTTTGAATACGAACCTTGGCTTACACCATCAATAAGTATCTCCCACGTGTTTGTGCTCAAATCGTTTTGCATGGTCAATAAAAACCACTCCGTTACAGGATAGCTAGCCTCAAGCAACAAAGAACCACCCGAGGTAAATTGGGCAACACCGCCAGTAAAGTAAATGTCGGCAGCCCATGTCGTACCAATAACATCTTCTTTTTGGAAATTGAAATAAGCACCACCAGCATTGATGTACATGCGCATTTCAAGGGTAAATTGACCTACTGCCAACTCACCAGGAAATGGCAAAACAACATCTTGAGGCCCACCATTGGCAGCTGTAGATGCAAAATAAAGACTGTTGCTGCCGCTGTATGCATTGGTGGTTACCACTGCAGCATCGTCGGCACCGCCATTCGGATTGCCCCATGTTTCCCACACGTCGCTTGACGCAGCTATCTGATCTCCAGCGTTGTAGCTCTCAAAATCGTCGAAAAACGACTGAGCAGATGCCGAGAAAAAAAGGATGGCAGCTGAGAATGAAAGTAAAATTTGTTTCATTGATAAGAGGTTTAATTTAACAGCAAGGTAATGGTATCATTGGGAATCTGAAAGCAAAATCAAATTGTCAATTTTCCAAATTAGCCATATGCTTCAAGGGCTAACCTTGTTATTTGCTTCCTAAGGAAGTCCTTTTGACATCGAAACCAGCTAAATCTTATGCCTTTGAATTGGAGAAGGCAATGCAAAAGGGCTATGAATTCGCAGTTCTCAGAAGTTATTTTACCTTTGCATTCATAACCTTTGACGCTTTGAAACAACTATTACCTTCGATTTTACAAGTCAGCATTCTCGTTTTCCTAATCTCAGGATGCATGCGGGAAGAATTCATATTGAACGATCAACTGAGCGCATCCGGAATCGACCCCAGCTTTGCCATACCTCTCGGATATACAACCCTGAACCTAGGAGATATCGAGCGCGCTTTCGATTCGGAAAACTTCATCTACAATGAGCAAGAGGCTGTTTTCGCGTTTGTGTACCGACAGGAAATCGCGCGGCTGAGCGCTAGTCAACTCGGTCTGATTTCA
>JANRAA010000049.1 GCA_030728235.1 Flavobacteriales bacterium | reverse complement strand
GGAATATACATGGTAACCGTTTTGCCAGCTCCCATGTGGTTCAATATCGCTGATTTGTTATTGGCTTATATACCCTTGGCTTACCTAGCAGGAAAGTTGATGACCAGAAACAAATAAAGGCAAGCAAGTAACTTAAGCGAGGGCCTGCACGTCTGCATACCACCAACGAAGGCCATGAAAGCATCTTATTACACCAATTACGGCGGAATTGAACAACTATCAATTCGCGATATTCCGGAGCCAACCCCGACAGCCACGCAGATTAAAATTCGTGTGCATTGTGCCACGGTTAACCGCACCGATTGCGGGTTTTTGACAGGTAAACCATTTATTGCTCGTTTTTTCAGTGGTTTGCGACGTCCGCGTTTTCAAGTATTGGGCAATGAATTCGCTGGAGAAGTGGTTGCCATCGGCAACGATGTGAAACGATTCAAATTAGGAGATCGTGTTTTTGGCTACGAGGGCACTCATTTCGGTGCACATGCTGAGTACATGGTAATGGATGAAAACGGGGGTGTAGGAAAAATTCCTGATAACATCGCCTTTGATCAGGCTGCAGCGGCTTGTGAAGGCGGGCATTACGCTTTGATCGATATACAAAAAGCCAAGGTTGACAAAGGGAGTGTTGTTTTGGTGAATGGAGCCACCGGGGCTATTGGTTCAGCAGCGGTTCAGATCATGAAACACCTTGGGGCTGAAGTGGTTGCAGTTTGCGGAACCGATCATTTATCGACCCTAAAAACGCTCGGCGCGGATGAGGTAATTGATTACCGCACTTCAGATTTTACTCAGATCGACAAACAGTTCGACTTTATTTTCGACGCTGTGGGCAAGAGTACCTTTGCGAAGTGCAAACGCATCTTAAAGCCAAAAGGGATCTATGTTTCTACCGAATTAGGTCCATACAACCAGAATCCATTTTTAGCCTTGGTTTCAAAATTTTCAACTGGTAAAAAGCTTTTATTTCCGATTCCCATCATCAATACAGGACATGTCGATTTCATTGCCAATATGCTTGCAATTGGCACATTTAAACCCCTGATAGATCGTACATACCAATTGGAGCAGACAAACGAGGCTTTCACATACGTCCTCACGGGTGAGAAAATAGGGAATGTGCTTTTGAAGATTCGGTAAGCATAGCTGGTGGTTAATTTTTCTGAGACACCAGAACCGATAATCGATAGGGCTTGTGTCGGTTGTAAACAGATTGCGTGTTAAAGAGAATAAAGGGCTCTACAAAGGATCTTTGAAATTGGCGTATCTTCCTTTTCAACAAACACCTTTTGTACCATGAAAAATAAAATACTCTTAGTGCTTTGCATTTTGTTCGGATTGATGTTTATCAATTCTGGATTGAACAAATTCCTTCAGTACATGCCTATGCCAGAAGACATGCCGACCTATATGTTGGATGCCTTTGGAGCCATGATGACCATTGGGTGGCTGCTGCCCCTTGTTGCCATCGTTGAAATCGTAGGAGGCATATTATTTATGCTACCAAAGTACCGCGCTTTGGGGGCTATTGTGATTTTGCCAGTAATGGTGGGTATATTACTTACCCATATTACAGCAGGATCTGGATTGCCGATAGCTTTGGTGCTTTTGGCAATCAACATCTGGGTTATCATCGATAACAAAGAGAAGTATATGCCGATGATTAAATAATTATCTCATTCTTATTTCAATTTAAAAGTCACTTTCGCGGGTGACTTTTTTTATTCAAGGTTCAATTGAGCAACATCTGATTTTAGATTCATACCAGTCGCATTATATTTGCCACATGTCTATAACCCACCTCATCAACATCCCCGGTGCTACCGGGAAGCAAATAGAAGCAACGCTGCATTTATTGCAAGATGGCGCCACCATACCATTTATTGCGCGCTATCGCAAAGAGGCTACCAGCGGATTGGATGAAGTGCAGATTGCAGGTATAAAAGAGCAACACGATAAGCTTGAGGAGCTCAAAAAGCGGAAAATCAGCATTTTAGAAACCATTCGTGAACAAGGTTTTTTGACGACTGAGCTCGAGAAGCGGATAGAAGAGACGTGGGATGGAGCGGTGCTAGAAGACATCTACCTGCCCTACAAACCGAAGCGCAAAACCAAAGCTTCGGTAGCTCGCGAGAAGGGATTAGAGCCTCTTGCGGGTGTGTTTATGAAGCAAGAGCTCACTGATCCTGAAGGGTATGCGATGCGATTTGTGAAGGGTGAAGTGCATACTGTTGAGGAAGCCATTGAAGGTGCATGCCATATCATGGCTGAATGGATGAGTGAGCGCGAAGGTGCGCGGAATAGGATGCGACAGCTTTTTCAACGGCAGGGAATGCTTTCGGCCAAAGAAAAGAAGTCAGACAAAGAAGAGGCGCAGAAGTATCGCGACTATTTTACTTATAGTTCACCTGCCAATAGAACACCAGGACATCGTTTGCTGGCGATGGTTCGTGGTGAGAATGAAGGGTTTTTGAGTTTGTCGATTGAGCCGCCACGCGACATCGCTTTGGAGCAGCTCGATCGGTTTTTTATTCGGTGCAAAGGTGCCATGGCAGATATTATGGCCGACACCGTGAAGGATGCTTATATGCGTTTGCTTCGTCCAGCTATGGAATCTGAGACACGTCGTGAACTGTTGGAACGTGCAGAAGATGAGGCGATTGAGGTTTTTTCGAAGAATCTAGATCAACTTTTAATGGCGCCACCGCTGGGCAGTAAAGCAACCTTAGCCCTCGACCCTGGATTTCGAACCGGCTGTAAAGTGGTATGTCTAAATGCCCAAGGCGAGTTGAAAGAGAACACAACCATCTTCCCGCATCCACCAGTTTCAAAGCACAAAGAGGCTGCTTCAAAGATCAGTCAGCTCATAGAAGCCCATAAAATAGACGTAGTTGCCATTGGTGACGGCACTGCGGGCAGAGAAACGGAGCAGTGGATACGTAAGGAAGTCTATGTGAAACGTCCGGTTGAAATATACATGGTGAACGAAGCGGGCGCCTCCATTTATTCTGCATCTGCTGTGGCAAGGGCGGAGTTTCCCGACTACGATGTCACCGTTCGCGGTGCAGTGAGCATTGGCAGAAGATTGATGGATCCGCTTTCTGAGTTGGTGAAGATTGATCCAAAATCGATTGGAGTAGGGCAGTACCAACACGACGTCGACCAGAATAAACTCAAACAGAAACTGCAATGGGTTACAGAGCGTGTGGTAAACAGAGTAGGCGTTGACCTCAACCTCGCGAGTGAGCACTTGTTGCAGTACGTCAGCGGATTGAGTGCAGGATTGGCGAAAAAAATCGTTGATCACCGCAGAAAGATCGGAAGGTTTACAAGCAGGAAGAGTTTGCTTGATGTGTCTGGTCTCGGCCCCAAAGCCTATGAGCAGTGTGCTGGATTTTTACGCATTCAAGATGCCGACGATATTCTCGATAATTCGGCCATACACCCTGAACGCTATGCGCTGGTGCGCATGATGGCTAAAGATCACGGAATTCAAGAAGCAGATCTTTTGAACGGTATTTGGATCGATGAAGTTGATTTGAAAAGGTACATCGGGAAGGATGTAGGACTGCCGACATTGGAAGACATCTGTCAAGAGTTGAAGAAACCTGGGCGCGACCCGCGTGGTAAAGCCAAGCAGTTTGAATTTGGAAACGTCTCGTCAATTGGCGATTTGAGGGAGGGCATGCGACTGCCTGGAAAGGTTACCAACATTACAAAGTTTGGCGCTTTTGTAGATATTGGCGTGAAGCAAGACGGATTGGTGCACGTATCGCAAATGGCAGATCGGTTTGTGAGTGACCCCATGGAAGTGGTGCAATTGGGACAAGTAGTGTATGTGCGCATCACCGAGTTAGACATCCCGCGGAAGCGGATAGGGCTGAGTATGAAAGAGAATTAAACGATTTTCAAGAGTTCAAACATTGCAAAAGTTGGGTGTTTCGAGATCCATTTAAAATGCTTCTCTTTGCTTTAAAGATCGACAAAGATGAGGGTTGTAATGTTTTTTCTGATGATGGCGGTTTCGACTAGTGCTTCAGCACAATTCATCGATATGTCTGCAGGAACTTTTGAGGTTTGCAAGGGTATATTTCGCGATCCAGGAGGAGCCGGTGATTACAGCAACGATTTGAGCATCACCACTACACTTTGCTCAATTGCAGAAGGTTCGCCGATAAACATTCATTTCAGCAGTTTTATATGCGAATCCAACTACGACCAATTGGTAATATACGATGGTAGTGATCAATCTGGCGCCCTGCTTGCAACCTTAACCGGTACTTTATCGGATATCAATCTTTGTGCATCGAGTGGTTGCATGACCTTTGTATTTGTGTCGGACTTTTCAATAGTAGCTGCTGGTTGGGAGGCCGACATCAATTGTGTTGAATGTCCGACACCTCCCGACGTATTCACCATGGCAAACGATCGCATTTCAACCTGTGTAGGCATCTTCACCGATTCTGGTGCTGATGAAAATTACATGAACAACGAGAACTTCGTGAAAACCATCTGCGCAGGCACAACCGATGTGCATGTCATCGTGTCGTTTGCCTCTGTTGTTGTTGAAACCAATTACGATTACCTCACCATTTACGACGGTCCAACAGTTAGCGATCCTGAGTTGATAAGCATGACTGGTACTTACGGAGTAGTCATAGTAACATCCACCAATAACTGTCTAACATTCAAGTTTACAAGCGACAATTCGATAACGCAAGCAGGCTGGGAAGCGGTGATTTCATGCACAGAGGCGCCTCAATCGGCGGATGTCATAGGAGCCCCTACTTTTGAGTGTTTCCCTAATCCGAGTGATGGCGTATTCAATATCAAAACGAGCATGAGCGGCACGTTTGAATGCAATGTGTTTGCGCTTAATGGAGCATTGATTTATCAGAAGAACAATTGTGTGGGAAATCAAATTCTTGATTTGCAGACGTATCCAACAGGATGTTATATTTTAGAGGTGAAGTCGAACGAGGGTATTTCTCGTCAACGACTATTTATTGATTAGGATATGAAGTATTTATTTGCTGTTGTTTTTGCCGTTTTCTCATTCAGTACGATCGGACAAACCGAGTATACCATTGAATACCAAGGTTTTAGTAGGACTTACATTTTGTATGCTCCAGCAGGAAGCACGCAAGGGATGCCTTTGGTTTTCAATCTGCATGGATACACGAGCAGTGCAAACCAGCAAATGACATTGACAGGGATGAACGACGCAGCCGATGCGAATGGCTTTGCGGTTGTGTACGCTCAAGGAACACCTGATTCATTTGGAATCAATCATTGGAATGCTTGGCAAGACCCAACGGATGTCGATGACATTGGTTTTATAAGTGCATTACGCTCATACCTCATAGATTCATATGGTTTTGATGCGAACAGGGTTTATTCGTGTGGATTTTCAAACGGTGGCATCATGAGCTACGCCATCGCTTGTCAGCTCAGCGATGAATTTGCTGCCATCGCCTCTGTAGCAGGGTCAATGAATACAGATATGATGTCGCAATGCACTCCATCGCGCAGTTTCCCTATCATGGAATTACACGGCGATGCCGATCCGGTTGTTGCAATTGGTGGAACTACCCAAGGCGCTGGATTTGGTGAATTGTTGTCGGTAGCGGATGTGATTTCTTATTGGACAGATTTCAATGCTTGTTCGGATCCGATTACAACAGAATTACCGAATACCAATTTGCTTGATTTCTGTAACGTTGTTAAAACCGAGTATGCCGATTGCGATGAGAGTGTGCGCGTTTGGAATTATTTGGTAGAAAGCGGCGGACATACATGGCCTGGAGCTTTTCCCACTTTTATCGTTGGAAATACCAATCAAGACATCGATGCCAACGAAGAGATTTGGGACTTTTTCAATTTGTTTAGTCTGCCTCAGAGCATTGAATCAAATGCGCAAACAAGCGCCAAGCAGCTTGTGGCAGTGTATGATTTGACAGGTCGGGTGTTGAGCTTGAATCAATTGTTAGCGGGTGAATTGTATGTGTATCGTTTCAGCGATGGGAGTATCGAAAAGCGTGTGATACAATAATCATAACACGTTTCTCAAGAGTGTAAAGATCACCACTACCACAAGCAAAATGCTACTGAAGTTCGATCGAAATTTGTCTGGTATAAATCCGAATAATCGTTCAAAATTCACATTGAAAATCCCGCCAACGGCGTAGATGATCAAGCTGGGTATTGCTATGAAAGCCAGCGGATTGTGTTTGAATGCAGCCCAGAAATCTAAGTGAACGATGTCGTATGCGCAGCGCGAGCTGCCACAACCCGGACAATCTAGACCTGTGGTTGCTTTTACAATACATTTTGGGTAAATACCATCTGCGCTTTCAGGGTTGAAGAAAAACAAATAGGCCATCCAACTCAGCAGAAAGAGAAGGATGGCCCAGTATTTCAGTTTTTTCAATTGCACTATTAACTGAGTTCGGCAGCCACAACTATAGCAACATAGATGATCGAGAAAACGAGACCAACAATGGCAGAAACAATGGCCCATTTTTGCGCGTTTTTCGATGCCTGGAGAGCTCCATCGTAATCGCCGTTGTTATATAGCGTGTCGACTTTAGAAGCAGAAACAATTGACGCGATACCGAATGGCAAGCAGCACAGCAAGGTGGTGAGAATTGCCCAAACCAAGTGATTATCCGGTTTTGTTGGCTTCATGCTGTCTAGCATATCACCGCCGGTTGCAACTGTATTCACATCGGCTGTTGAGAAATTGGTTCCGCATGAAGAGCAGAAAGCAGCTGAATCATCATTTTGATGTCCGCATTTAGCGCAGTTTTTCATATTTCAGGTATAAGTGCCGTGAAGATAAAAAACCGAAGCAGACAATTAAATATTCCGCAAATGTTTTTCTAAGAAGTCAGTTGAGAGTGGTTTGGGAAGACAATGTTTTATACCGAGTTTGCTTTTTATTTCACGTCCTTCTTCACATAGCTCTTCTGACGTGAGTACAATGATTTGACTTGGCTTCAATAATTTACGGGTGACAATATCCGATAAGAACGTCCAGCCATCGGTATCGGGTAAATTCAGATCCGAGAACAGGATGCATTGATCGCTATCGTTGATGGATTCTAAAAACGCGGTACATGCGATGGGGGAAAAGAAACAGGTCGTTTCTGAATCGGGCAGCACCAGGCTGATCATTTTCTTGGAGATGATTTGAGCAATTTCATCATCATCTAGTAAAATGATAGACTTCATTTCGCGGGTATTTTGAGGGTGATTTTAAACGTCACACCTTGACCTTGCACACTCTGAATATCAATGCTTCCTTCTGCCTTTTCAATCTGTGATTTCGTGATATACAGCCCCAAACCACTTCCTGAAGCTGCATCTTCATCAAAACGGCGATACAACCCGAACGGGTTTTGATTAAACTTGGCCAGATCCATTCCAGAACCATTGTCTGAATAGGTTATAATCACCTCTTGATTTTCGATTGAACATTCAATCACGACAACCGGAGGTACATCTTGTTTCCTATACTTTAAAGAATTGCTGAGTAGATTCTCGAAAACACTACGCAAAGCAATAGCAGAGAAATGCACATTTGTTTGAATCGGAATATGCTTTATGATTTGACCCTGTTGACTTTTAAACAATGGCTCGAATTCTTCTATGATTTCAACTAAAGGGGCATGAAGTTCGAGCGGGCCCATGGCCTCCTCGTCGAATAAATAATCGTCTTTGATGAGTTGATTGACGTATTTCTGTCTTGAAGAAAGGGTGTCTACCGACCTTTTAAGTAATTCGAATAGATAGTCTTGCTCTTTTTTATCTGTTTCTATTTCATAGAGTTTGATCAGGGCTTTCAGGTTGTTGATAGGAGCGCCGAGATCATGCACTGTAGCGCGCACAAACCCTTCTGTTTGTATCAATCTTCGATTTAATTTTAGTTCAGTATCCAAAACGTCTTCAACCTCGCGATTGAGCTGATGAAGAGGAATTTTATTGTTTTCAATTGATAACTCATTTAAATCGCAAATAATATGATCTTCTGCGTAATGAAAATGCAGAATGACCTCCTTGTTGTCTATATAACCAACAGCAGACTTAGGCTGAGCGTCGAAATTTAGCTTGCAATTACATAGTTCAAGTAAAGTAGATTTAGATTTAAAATTAGGAAATTTAATTTCTAACGCATTCGAGACCAGAACGATGGCTTGGTGCTTATCGATAACGACGTAGTACGGTTCTAGCTTTTGAATGAGCTGAATTAGTGAAATGGTTGACATCATTGACAGTTGGCAGCTGTTAGTCTGCTTATCCACAAAAGTGGTTAAAGCGAATTAAATTACTTGTAGGACAATTTCTTACATTTAGTTTAAATCTTCATTCATTGTTTCGAGACATATTCAACAAAGTTTCAACACTCTTCCAATTGCGTGTTGTGCAGCTTACTTTGAGTTTTTTCTCG
>JANRAA010000048.1:1901-8458 GCA_030728235.1 Flavobacteriales bacterium | reverse complement strand
TGTTTGCGGCGTGATGCTTTGTTCGATTTCGCTATCAAATTGCAGCAAACCATTGGCGATAGCTTGAGAAAGATCACACGAGCCACGTTCTACTTCAAAAGGAAGTTCGTTTTGTTTTCTCATGCCTACTTCAAAGGCTAGGTCACCATTCAAATCGTTATCGTTTAGTTGCAGAGAGCCGTTTTCGTATAAGTTTTCGGCTGAATAGCTAGCGATAACGCTTCGGTCTTGAGGTATTTCAATGTTTAGCGTGTACGATTTACCAGAAACCAGATTTGCATCTTGGGCGATCCAAGCGCGCACAGATTTCATGTTGTCGTTCACGGGAATTACAATCAGTTGACGCGCAATGATACGTCCGTCTTGACGAATCGACATCGGCACGCTAAAGCTTTCGTTTGACGCTGACTTAAGAAAGTACGAGATGTATTCTAGCTTACCAGATTCGCAAGGAGTAAACGATTGCGAAATATATCCGCCATTTAGTTGTACTTGATCAGTTTCATGATTTTGAATGATCAAGCAACCGGGTTGCATTTTTTCAATTGCAGAAATCGGGTTCGATGAAAGCAATGCCAACAATGCGGCAGCGATGAGATACTTAGGGTGCATAAGACTTTTAATCGTTTGCACCTTTTACTGCTTAGGGCCAAGGGAAGTTTGTCTGACAAGTAGACAATGCTTTGTCAGACAATTCTGATTAGAGTTTCGCGGAGGCTACATCGAAAGCGATATCGCTTCTGAGGTATTCGTCTTCATTGTGGTTCGTGCTCACGACGACAGTTCTATTGAGCGCAAATTCACCGAGTAAATTCCGGTACCATTCAATCGCACGGCGATCGAGGTTAGAAACAGGTTCATCGAGGGCAATGATGCTCGAGTCGGTTAGAATCGTTAGTCCGAGACGCACACGTTGGCGCATTCCAGAAGAGAAGTGGCTTATTCTCTTGTTCGCGTGCGGTTCAAGATCCATCAAGCGAATGACCTCTGAGTTCGAAAGGTTGGTGACGAACGATCTGAATTTTGCTTGAAACTCAATCATTTCGATTAGTGTCAAGTCTTCATAAAGTTCAAGATATGGGGTCGCGATGGATGTTTTGAGCGCAGCATCTGCAACTTCTAACGCCACTCCTTTTTCAGAACGAATGATGGACCCTTCTGAGGCTTCCATAAACCCAGTAAGCACCATGAGTAATGTTGACTTCCCAGATCCGTTTGGTCCTGTAATAATTGTATGAGACCCTGCGGGGATGTGCAAGTTGACCCCTCTAAAGATCCAATCTCTTCCGAAGCGTCTGCCAATATCTTTCAGGGTAATATCCATTTTTATACTGGACCGCGGATGATGCCCTTTGTGGACGCACGAATGAAGTCTAGGATTGCAGTTTTTTCTTCTGATTGAGGCAATTCAAGTTCTGCAACCATGATTGCTTGCGACATATTGTTGTTGTGTATATAGAGGGTTCTATATACATCTTCAATGTGCGCTATGGTTTCGTTTTCGAACCCACGACGACGCAAACCAATGGTGTTAACACCGGCGTAGGTAAGCGGCTCTCTTGCAGCTTTTACGAAAGGAGGGACGTTCTTACGTACCAAAGAACCTCCTGCTATAAACGTATAGGCACCTACGTGAATGAACTGTTGAATAGCCACCACACCTTCTATCACCACATGGTCATCAATGGTTACGTGTCCTGCTATGTTCGCCGAATTGGCGATGATACAGTTGTTACCGATAATGGCATCATGAGCCACGTGAACGTATGCCATTAGCAAGCAGTTCGCTCCAACTTTGGTAGTGTATTTATCGGTTGTACCTCTGTTGATGGTTACACATTCCCGAATGGTGGTGTTGTCGCCAATTTCAGCTGTTGTTTGTTCTCCTGCGAATTTTAGATCTTGCGGGATAGCAGAGATCACAGCGCCGGGAAAAATGCGGACATTCTTGCCTATGCGGGCGCCATCCATGATGGTTACATTGGGGCCGATCCAGCTATTTTCGCCTATTTCGACATCACCATAAACGGTGGTGAAAGGACCTATTTCGACGCCTGCAGCAATTTTTGCGTTTGGATCTACCGATGCATTTGGAGATATCATGCTTCTACAGGCTGAGGGGTGAGGTTTCTTTCTTTAACAATTTGGGCCATCATTTCAGCTTCTGAAACAACTTTTCCGTTTACGTACGCCTTTCCGCTCATGTGCACCAAACCTCTGCGAATTGGAGATTCCAACGAAAGTTGAAACACCAAAGTGTCACCTGGAAGCACCTTCTGTTTAAACTTCACCTTGTCAATTTTCATGAAATAGGTAGAATAGTTTTCAGGGTCGGGAACAGTAGATAAAGCGAAAATACCACCGACTTGAGCCATGGCTTCTACTTGAAGCACACCAGGGAAAACGGGGTTGTCAGGAAAGTGTCCTTGGAAAAACGGTTCATTCAGCGTGACATTTTTCACACCGATTATCGACGACTCATCCATTTCCATAACCTTATCTACCAGCAAGAAAGGGTAGCGGTGCGGGAGTATCTGGCTGATTTTATTGATGTCGTACAATGGCGTTTTTGTAAGATCGAAGTGAACAGACTGTTTTTTCGATTCTTTACCGTAGTTCTTGAGCACTTTTGCGAAAGCAACGTTTCCGGCATGGCCTGGGCGTGCTGCGAGAATATGGCCTTTAATGAATTTCCCAACCAGTGCTAGGTCGCCAACAATGTCGAGTAACTTATGTCGGGCAGGTTCGTTTTCGAAATGCAGTTTAATGGTGTTGAGCACTCCTGGTGAGTCAACTTTCACATCCAATCGTTTTTTACCGACCAAGGCTGCTATTTCGTCGAGTTCGTCTTCGGTGTAGTAGCGTTCAACGAGGACAATCGCGTTGTCCATATCGCCACCTTTAATCAATCCTGCTTGAGCTAGGTGACGTATTTCTTTGAGGAAAACAAACGTCCGGCATTTTGATATTTCGGGAACAAATTCTCCGAGGTGGTACATGCTTGCGTGCTGCGTTCCCAGAACTGGGGAGTTGTAGTCGACCATAACGGTCAGGCGGAATTCTCCACCAGGAGTTGGCACGGCGAGCATTTCTACATGCTTTTCAGTGTCTTCAAAAGCGATGTTTTCTTTGAGTTCGAGGTATTCGCGAGCAGCAGTTTGCTGTTTGATTCCAACCTCCATAATTTTAGCAACAAACGGTGCTGCGCTACCATCCATGATCGGAATTTCTTGTCCGCTCACTTGAATAAGTGCATTGTCGATCTCGCACCCATAAATCGCAGCAAGTATATGTTCGGTAGTATATACCCGTGCTCCATTTTGTTCGAGCGTTGTACCCCGTTGCGTTCCGATAACATTATCAGGATCGGCGTTGATGATTGGTTCACCTGGAAGGTCAATGCGTTGAAACTTGTATCCATGGTTTTCTGGAGCAGGCAAAACCCTTAAGGTTACTTGCTCACCTGTGTGTAGGCCGATACCTTTAAATTCAATGGGTTCGTTGAGCGTACATTGAAAATCGTTCATGACTCTTGGTTATTTGATGAACGCTCAATTTTTGTAACGCGTTCTTCTAGTTGTGGTAGTTTTCTAAATCCGATGTATGCCATTTTAAAGGCGCGGATATCAAAGGCAGGTGATCCTTGTAAGACCGTGTCAGGCGTTAGAATAGACGATCCTACACCTGATTGCGCGGCGATTTTGACACCATCTGCAATTTTGAGGTGTCCAACAATGCCGACTTGTCCGCCAATCATGCAATTCGCCCCAATTTTCGTCGAACCAGCGATTCCTGTTTGAGCAGCAACAACGGTGTTTTCGCCAATTTCAACGTTGTGAGCAATTTGGATGAGGTTATCAAGTTTAACCCCTTTGCGGATAATGGTCGAACCTAGCGTAGCGCGATCTATGGTAGAGTTGGCGCCTATTTCGACATGATCTTCAATGATCACATTTCCTATCTGTGCTACTTTTTGATAGTTGTTATCTGAGCTTGGAGCAAAGCCAAAGCCATCGCTTCCGATTACACATCCTGCATGAAAAGTGCAGTTGTCACCTATAATGGTATCATCGAGAATTCTGACTCCGGGGTGGATCAGGCAGTTTTTGCCAATTTTCACTCCTTCACCGATGTAGCACTGACCATAGATTTTAGTCTGATCGCCTATTGAGCAACCTTTTGAGATTACTGTGTGATGTCCGACATAACAATCGGCCCCAACACTCGCTGCTCCATCGATGTACGCAGTAGGTTCAATTCCTGTTCGTTGATGTTTGTATTGATTGTAAAAACTGAGGAGCTTGGCAAAACCTGAATACGGGTCTTCCATGCGAATGAGAGTCATTCCTTCTGGTAAGGCTGACTCAGGAACAAAAGTATCAGCAACGATAACGAGGCTGGCTTTTGTTTCATAAATATATGATGTGTATTTGGGGTTCGCCAAAAAAGTCAGGCTACCCGGTACTCCTTCTTCGATTTTAGATAATTTGTTTACAACAACTTGATCGTTGCCTTCAACAGTACCACCTAAAACATCAGCGATTTGGCGTGCAGAAAATTCCATCATGGCAAAAGTAGAAATAAAGTAACAGTGCGCACCTCAAAGTAGGGTAAGAAAAGCACAAAGCGCAAATCAAGTTAAGCCTTTCGACTTTAATTCGAGGTACTTGTTAACGGTATTGATCGAGAGGTCTTCAGGCTTAGAAAGAATAGTTTGAATACCTTCTTTGCGCATGCGATGCGTGATTTGTTTCTTTTCAAGCACCAATTTTTCTGCTGTCGTTTGTGTGTAGATATCGCTTAGGCTCTCTACTTTTTTCTGACTGTAATCGATCAATTCAGAATTTTCGAAAATAATAACGACCAAAAGATGGTGGTGGTTGATTTTTCGCAGAACGGGCAGAGCGCGTTCCATCGCGAAGGTAGATTCAAAATTTGTGAATAGAAATATCAGGCTCCGACTGCTGATTATGTTTTTCGAGGCACGGTAAAGCAAGTCGTAGTTGGCTTCTCTTACGAACGATTTCTCATTGTATAATGCGTGTAAAATTTTCTTTAGTTGATTTGCTCCTTTATCGGCTTTGATGGTTGACCCCACTGAGTTGGAAAAGGTAATCAGTCCTGCGCGATCGTGTTTTTTTAGCGCAATATTCGCGATCACCAGCGACGAATTGATGGCATAGTCTAGCAAGGTCAATCCGTTAAACGGCATGTGCATTACCCGGCTTTTGTCGATAATGGCATACATCTGCTGCGAGCGTTCATCTTCGTACTGGTTGACCATCAGCGTATTTCGTCGGCTAGTCGCTTTCCAGTTTATACTTCTGATATCGTCACCTTGCACATAGGGCTTTATGTGTTCAAATTCGTAGCTATGCCCCAGCCTGCGCACCTTTTTAATCCCCTCCAAAGTGCTCGTTTTCGCAAAAGCGAGGAGTTCATATTTTTTCATTTGGACAATGGAAGGGAAAGCGGGTATGCTCGTATTGGTTTTTATTTTGAATCGCCTTGCTACCAATCCGATGCGTGAAGTAGCGAGGATGTTGGTTCTTCCGAAATGGTATTCACCGCGCGTAAGTGGATTTATTTCAAAAGAGAACGTATGACTTTTACCGGCCTCGAAAGTATGCGACATTTGAAAATCCCTTGTCTGCAGTTGAATTGGCAACTCGTCGAAAACGACTGTGTTCACGCGAAAAGGCAATTTGTTCTCAATCGTTATCGACATTGTGTTGGCATCTCCGAGCGACAATAATTTCAGCGTATGCCTGCGTGCTTTAAATCCATTCGCTTTGCTGAATAGAAGCATGCTATCGGCAATTGCTGTGAGCATCAGAATGGCCAGCAAGCCTTGAGAAAGGGGGAATAAGATTGGAATCGCGAAACTGAGAGCTGTTAGGGCGATAACAATTCCACCAGCCATGAAAAATCGCCGGGACAGTTGAAGTCCTTTGAGCACTCCCAGAATCTTTTCTTTGAATCTCATTTACCTAGGCACCTCAATGTTTTGAAGAATTGCATTGATAACCTCAGTCATTGTTGTCCCTTCCATTTCACGTTCGTGCGACAAAATCAATCGGTGGTTAAGCACAGGTATGGCGACGTGTTTGATGTCATCGGGGGTTACAAAACCTCTTCCTCGCATGGCTGCGATGGCTTTAGAAGCTCTGAGTATTGATAATGATGCCCTTGGGGATGCTCCCAAGAATAAGTCGCCATTGTTTCGGGTATTGTGCACCACCGCCGATATGTAGTCGATTAGTTCTGGCTTGATGTAAACTTTTTCAATGATTGCTTTTATTGCTTTCAATTGATCAACGTTCACAACGCTAGAAATTTCTTGTGTTGTCACCCCATCGAAATCGTTTTGGAATCGGCGCAGAATCGCCTGTTCCTCAGAAAGCGTAGGGTAAGGAATGCGGATTCTGAAGATAAAGCGATCGAGCTGTGCTTCAGGTAAATTGTAGGTGCCTTCTTGTTCAACGGGGTTTTGGGTTGCGATTACGAAAAACGGAAAGTCCATTTTATAAGTTATCCCGTCATAGGTAAGTTGACGT
>JANRAA010000048.1:0-1891 GCA_030728235.1 Flavobacteriales bacterium | reverse complement strand
CCATCACTTCCATCAGTGCTGCCTGCGTTTTTGCAGGGGCCCTGTTTATTTCGTCAATCAGCACGATGTTTGAGAAAACGGGTCCTTTTCTGAAAGAGAATTCAGATTCTTTGAGGTTGAAGACAGCGGTTCCGGTAATATCGGTAGGCATCAGGTCGGGAGTAAACTGAATTCTGCTGAAATCAGCTGCGATTGATTTGGCGAGCATTTTGGCGGTTAGCGTTTTTGCTATCCCGGGATATCCTTCAAGCAACACATGTCCGCCTACCAACACCCCTGCTAGCAGCAATTCGACCATTTCTTCTTGGCCAATCACCACCTTCCCGATTTCCAACCTTACTTTCTCGGCAAAGGATGTCACCATGCTAACATCCGGGTGGACGTTATCGTGATTAGGGAAGGGAGTAGGCTGAGAATCACCGGTTGTTTCTTCTGTCTGAGCATCTTGTGGATTTTGGTTTTCAGGCAATTGCTCGTTGATTTCGTGCTGATTATCTTCCATGTTTATCTGCAATTTTTATAAAAAAGATCCATGGTTTGGTGAAATTCCACCAATCCTTTTGCATCCAGTTCTGGGTTATAGGCGGCTTTTCTATGGGCGCCAAAAAGCTCTTCTATTTGATTTGTTTTCACATCCGATTTCATCGATAATATTTTGATGAACTCCGAATTCATTTCTGTTTCTTCTGGGACACGAATGCCATATCGTTCGAAAATAAACACTTTAAAGTGCTTGAATTTCAGGTCGACTAATTTTTGATGGCTGTTTTCCATTCGAAACATGGTTCCTATGGTCTTAGCGAATTCTATGCTCGTGTTTGAAACTGGCCGTAAAACATCAACGGGACGTTGCGTTCTTTTTGCTCCGAACAACAGAAAGAGAAATGCGAATCCGATCAGTATGTACCAAGCTCTCTTGAGAGATCGGGTTGAAAGTATAAACGCCAATGGACCGTCATCGAATTTTTCCATATCACCACCATCAAAATCTGGGTCACTGATGGTTTGATACTCGCGATTGTAGCTATCCCAGAACAGCGTGCCATCATTCAAATACGAAACAACCTGATTTACATAGTTGAAATTGTCTTCTTTGAGGAGTTGGAAATTTGTAAAAGCCAATGGTGTTGTATGAAGAAATAACTGTCCATCACCAATAGGGATTTCAATAAAGTTGCGGTACTGAATGTCAAAATAACCATGATACACTTTGTTTCCACTAGTGTTTTTGAGATCTATTCCAATGGCAAAAGCCTTCCAGAGCTTATTGACCGGTTTGTGATCTCTGATGGACACACATGAAATTGGATGTTCAAACACATCTTTTCCGGCTGTAATATTAAGTTCTACAGCCGTATCGGCGTAATATTCGAATACACTCCTTGGTCCGTAGTCCATGTAGTCGTCAAAGCCATATGTCGTCTCAAAAATCTCTTTAAACAGAAGCGACGAAAAATTGTTGGATATGAGCATTGCCGAGTTTCCTCGTCTCACATAATCGAGCAACGCTTGAGTTTCTAGAGAATCATAATACAGGTCATTTCCAATGATGATGTAGCTTGAAGGAGGTTGGTCGTTTGCGGCGAGAGACGAAACCAAGTTGCTATCAATCGCGACAAACCGTTCGCCATTTGATTTTTCCAATAGTGATCTGAATACAGCGCTTCCATAGGGCATTTCACGCACCTCGTCGTACGATTCATACCAGTCTAGATCGCGCTCTCCCATATAGAAGAAGTAGAAAAGAAGGACCAAGAGCAAAGCACCCCCTCCGATGATCCAGCCACCATTCATTCCCTTATTCATTCGCAATGGATTTTAGCAAAGAATCGAACGATTGGGTCATTACTGAGTATTCGTTTTGAGATACTGAAACGTCGCCATACCAGAT
>JANRAA010000047.1 GCA_030728235.1 Flavobacteriales bacterium | reverse complement strand
CCCCCATCCTTGCCGTGCGCAAGCTGAAAAAAACCTTTGTCACCAAAAAGAGTCTTTTCGGAAAACCCACCGCCACATACGAAGCGCTGAAAGAAATTTCGTTTGACCTCTTCGAAGGCGAAAGTTTAGGAATAGTAGGTGAAAGCGGCTGCGGAAAAACAACCGTTAGTAGAATCATCATGGGACTGGAAACCGCGGATGGCGGCGAAATCTCTTGGAGCAACGGACGGCCAGCGATACAACTGGTATTTCAAGACCCATATGCATCATTGAATCCGCGAAAAACTGTAACTCAAATGCTAACAGAAGCACTTGTTTTCGCAGGTAAAGTGCCACAAGCCGAAGTGGCAGAGCACATCGCTCGATTGCTCAAAGAAGTCGATTTACCATTGGAGTATCAGAGTCGTTATCCACATTCATTCAGCGGCGGACAGCGGCAAAGGCTCGTTATTGCTCGTGCTTTGGCAGCCAACCCAAGCGTTTTAATATTGGATGAATCGGTAGCGGCACTTGATGTCAGCGTGCAAGCGCAGGTGTTGAATTTATTGAATGAAATACGCAGTAAACGGAAGCTTTCGTATATTTTCATTTCACATGATTTACACGTTGTGAGGTACATGTGTGAGCGCATGATCGTGATGCATAAAGGACAAATTGTAGAGCACGGATATTCAGATCAAATCATGCAATCGCCTGCGAACGGCTACACTCGTAAACTTATTGATAGCATATACAAATCAATCACCTGATTTGTAAGGTTATAACTTAATTAGTATAACAAAAAGGCTTAATTTCGCGTAGGACATATCTGAAAAAGAGAACACCCTTGAACCAATTTCTTATGTTACGAAAACTACTTCTTGTCTTAACGATTGCATTGAGCATGCCATCGTTTGCCGCTTGGGACATCTTCCAAAGCTATGCAGTAATTGACGCCGGCAATGGCAACCTGTTTCGGGCAGGGGGATTAAACGCTGACGGAGCGGCCACCTTTAGCGGAACCTACTTCGGTCATTTCAAGACCACCGATACCTTCTTGTTGGATGGTGGAGAGCTAAAAACTTTCAAGAATGGAAGTTCGAATGTCTGCGGAGGTAACATCCATTACCGGGTTTACAAGTCTTGCGAGACTCCTGGCTCGTTTAGTGCTATTTCTTTGGCTTTTTCTGCAAACCTCGGCGGTGGCGATCAACGTTGGCAAACAGTAGGATCAGCAGTGAACCTGCTATCTGGCTTGAGCGACGGTGATTACATGCTCGAAGTTTGGTTTGAAGCCTTGGGCTCTGATGCCAACCCTTCAGGATGTGACTACTACAAATACGATAGCAATTCAGGTAGCAACTTCATCGCAAACTTCAGTGTAGGTGATGAGGCGTTTGCAGATGGTGATTTTGCGAGTGGACCGACCTGGTCTGGCGACACCGGAAGCTACTCAGTGCTCGACCCAACAACGCTTTCTAGTGATGGTTCGAATGCGAACATCAATGGCACATATGCTATCAACGACGATGTTCTAGTGAGTAACGCAAGTGCCAGCGATGCTGCATTGATTTCAGCAAGTGCGCAAGCATACGGCACTTGGGAATTTTCGGTAGCAACAGGTTTAAA
>JANRAA010000046.1:1836-8638 GCA_030728235.1 Flavobacteriales bacterium | reverse complement strand
TCTGCGCATTACAGCGCGGAAGCACGATGTCGTCGCTATACGCACAGTTGATCCGGGAGAAGCAGAATTGCCAAATGCCGGTTGGGTGCTCTTCCACGACAATGAATCAGGCGCCTTGCAATGGGTAAATACTTCATCGAGTAAAAATCGCAAAGCACTGAATATTAGCCGTCTCGAACACAATGCGGCACTAAAAGATACTTTTTCTAAAGCTGGCGTAGATGCCATCACGGTGCAAACCGATAAACCTTATGTGCAACCTCTCATGAATTTATTCAAACGTCGTGGTGCTTAAGTATACACTCACATCTGCTGCTTTTTTCGCTGTCTTTTTCGGGGTGGCGCAAAATGCTTTTCTAGAATCCGACACCAATCGACTGGACCTCGGAAAACAAACCTATCTGACCATTGCGCTGGAATATTCAATCGACAGCGATCACCGTGTGGTGTGGCCAACTTACAACGACACTTTAACAGCCGCCATCGAGATTTTAAAGGTGCTTCCTGCTGATACGAGCTTGGCCGACAATGGCAATGATCACATCTTCAAAATTAGTCAACGCCTGTTGATTACTTGTTTCGATACCGGTCTTGTGGTCATTCCTCCTGTGAAGATTGGTTTTAACGACTCGATAGTAGAAACCAACCCGCTGCTCATCACCATGATCTCACCAAAGGTGGATGAGAAAGATAACTTGCGCGATATTGCCGACATCAGGGAGGTGAACCTAAACTTCATTGATTGGCTCAAGAAAAACTGGATATGGGTTGCTCTTGGTTTGGCAATTGTGGGAGTCATATACTTCTTCTACCGCCATGTTCGTATAACCGAGATGGAACCATCCGCGCCAGCGTCACCGAAAAAAGAAGTTATTCCAGCGCACATAACGGCGTTAGAGGCTCTCAAAAAGCTCAAAGAAAAAGAAAAATGGCAACGCGGACTGCTCAAAGAGTACCACACCGAGCTTTCTGATATTGCGCGCACATACATCGAAGAGCGGTTTAGTTTGATGGCGCATGAGCGTACTTCGAAAGAAATTATTAACGACTTGAAGCGATATGGCATTTCGAGCGATGCTGTGAACGTATTGTCTGCTTCGTTGCAGGTGGCCGATATGGCGAAGTTTGCCAAATACAAGCCTCTGCCTGATGAAAATGAAAACGCTTGGTTGCAAATTTCGGCTTTCATTGAAAAAACAGCGGAGGTAACACAGTCATGACAAAACAGTCACTGATATCATTGCTGGTCGTTGTCGCAATCAACTGCATTGCGCTTTTGGCATTCCTTTTCTTGAAAAACTGGCAGGAATACCTCCACCCTGAGCGCTTCTGGCTTCTTCTTGTCATTCCTTTCATTTCGGTTTGGTTCATCTTGCGAAATAAAAAATCGCACACGGCCTTGGGCTTCCCGAAATTGATTGATCAATGGAAGCAGATGTTGCCTCAGTTGGTGCAGCATTTCTTTTTCGGACTGCGTGTCTTGGCTTTGTTGGCTATCATTATGGCCGCCGCACGTCCACAATCTAGCACAAGCTATGAAAACATGACCCGTGAGGGTATCGACATCGTGCTTGCTCTCGACCTTTCAGCCAGCATGCTTTCAAAAGACTTCGAACCAAATCGTTTGGAAAGCTCAAAAGAGGTGGCCATTCAATTCGTTGATGAACGTCCAGATGACCGCATCGCCGTTGTTGTTTACGAAGGTGAAAGCTTCACACAAGTGCCCCTCACCACCGACCATGTGGTTGTGAAAAACGGCATCAAACAGCTCAACACAGGCATGGTTGAAGGCGGCACAGCCATAGGAATGGGACTCGCCACAGCCGTGAATCGCCTCAAAGAATCAGACGGTGAAAGCAAGGTTGTAATACTGCTTACCGATGGTGTGAACAACAGCGGACAGATAAAACCAGCCGATGCTGCACAACTGGCCAAACTTTACGGAATTCGTGTCTACACCATCGGCGTAGGAACAATAGGCAAAGCGAAAAGTCCGGTTGGTATAATGAACGGACAGTATGTTTACGACTGGGTGGAAGTTGAAATAGATGAAGCAACGTTGCGACAGATAGCTGAGGCAACAGGAGGGAAATACTTCCGTGCGACAAGTCAGAACAAGCTGCGCGACATCTATACAGAAATTGATCAATTGGAGAAAACGCGATTCAACGTTTTGCAGTACAACCGAAAAACCGAAGAATTTAAGCCGTTGGTTTTACTGGCATTGCTGCTTATCGTTATTGAGTTTGTCTTTCAACACACACTATTCAGAACGGTATCATGACAGGCAAGAAACCATATGCAACCGGCGCTGCTACGTTGATTCTGATCATCGTAGAAGTAGTCTTTTGGGCTGTGGCTCTTGGCATCTTCTTCCTGCTAAAGAAGTTCACGCCCAACATTTCATTGCACAACATGGCCCTATGGCCGCTGGTGCTTTTACTACCTGCCGCCGCAGTGATATTTATTCTGTTCTTAAGTTGGAGAAACGTTGCTTTAAAGCGACTTGCTGATTACTCACTTCTGCCCTATTTAGCACCCGGACTTTCGCCTCTACGCGCAACTATAAAGTTTATCGTTTGGCGCTTTGGTCTGGCGTTTCTGATTATTGGCTTGCTCGACCCGAAGGTCGGCTCACGATTGGAGGAAGTTGAAACACGCGGTATCGACTTGATGGTTGCCATCGACGTTTCAAACAGCATGCTCGCTGAAGACCTCAAACCCAACCGATTGAATCTTGCAAAGCGCACGGTGCAGCGAATGATCAACGAACTGAAAGGCGATCGCATCGGCATTGTAGTATTTGCCGGTGATGCCTACGTGCAATTGCCAATAACCAGCGATGTACAAGCGGCAAAGGTTTTTCTCGACGCCATAGAAACAGGCTCTGTGCCGAAACAAGGAACAGCCATAGGCGCTGCCATAGATCTTTGTGCTGCATCATTCGACGAACGTTCTGAAGCAGGCAAGGCAATCATCATCCTCACCGATGGTGAGAACCATGAAGATGATGCGAAAGGAGCCGCTTCACGCGCTGCAGATGCAGGCATGACCGTGTATTGCATTGGCATGGGTACTGTTCAAGGAGCGCCGATTCCTGTATACAACCGCACCCAACGATCTGGTTTTAAAACCGATAAAGATGGCAACACCGTAGTTACCTCACTCAATGAGCAAATGCTTATCGACGTGGTAAAAAACGGAAATGGCTTGTTCATCTTGTCTGGTGAGACCTTCGTGAACCTCAACCCCTTGTTCGACGATTTTAACAAGATGGAAAAGGCCGACATGGGCATTGCAGCTTATACCGATTACGAGCACCGCTACGCACTATTTCTTCTCCTGGCGTGCGTTTGCTTCGTTATTGACCTCATGATTGGCGAACGAAAATTGTTTTTAAAAATCTAACGGCATGATGAGAAAAATTGCACTTCTTATTGTCGTATTGTCCGCCAGCGGCGGGATGTTGAAGGCGCAAGACAGCAAACGCATGTTGTCGGAAGCGAACGCATTGTACCGCCAAGGTCAATATGCCAAAGCCGATTCGATGTACCGCTTGGTTTTGCCTGAGAAGAAAATGAGCGCAGAAGCCACCTATAACTTGGGTGATGCGTTGTACCGACAACAAAAATGGGACGAAGCCGCAAACGCTTTTAAACAAGCAGCAGAGGGCACGACTGATTCCGATTTGCAGTCTGACGCATACCACAACCTCGGCAATACCTCTTTTCAGAAAGAAGACTACAAAGGCGCTGTAGACGCCTACAAACAAGCACTCAGACTCAATCCCGAAAGAGACGATACGCGGTATAACTTGACATCGGCAATGCGACAATTGCAACAGCAGCAGCAAGAGCAACAGCAGCAAAACCAAGACGACAAGAACGAGAACGAAGACAAAGAAGAGCAAGACAAACAGGACAAGCAGGATCAGGGCGACAAAGGAGAAGATCAGGATGATAAAAACGGAGGTGACGATCAAGAGAAAGATCAGAACGAAGAATCCGATAAGCAAGAAGAAAACAAGCCCGGTGAGAATGGCAAAGAGCAAGAAGCGAAACCTCACCAGATAAGCAAGGAAGACGCTGAGAAAATACTCGACGCGCTGAATCAAAAAGAAAAGAACATTCAACAATCACTTCAGAAAAAGAAGAAAGATGATGGCAAAAGCAAGCCGATTGAGAAAGACTGGTGAGATAATCTGGTTGTCCTTCTTTCTTTTGATTGGAGGATCGCTATTTAGCCAAGAGATAACGGTTACCGCATCGGTAAGCGCAAACCCTGTTATTGCCAACGAGCCGTTCCAAATAACGGTTACGGTTGAGAATAGTCAGGCCAACGTGCAGATGACCCAAGTAGAAGGACTAGAATTCCTATATGGCCCGTCGCAATCTCAAAGTTACTCGAACGTAAATGGCAAGAAAACGAGCCAGTTCGTTTATTCGTGGACATTTAAAGCCAAAGCCGAAGGAAACGTTGTGATACCGTCAATTGCCGTGCGTACGTCAAAAGGCACGATGAAGACCGAGCCCATAGATTTGAAAGTAACGAAAGCTGGCGGACAAAGCAATGCAGCCATTGATAAAGACTTCATGACCGTTATTGAAGTCAGCAAGAAACAAGTCTACCTCGGTGAACCGATCGTTGTGGAGTACAAGATCTTCAATCGCTACAATGGATTTAGTCCGGACACACATAAAATACCTGAGATAGACGGATTTTGGACAGAGACCAAAACAGACCATCAACCCGCATGGACCAACGAAGTTGTGAATGGCAAAAGGTATCAAGTAGCGACAATGCGTATAGACGTTTTGTTCCCGCAAGAAACGGGCACCTTCGAATTGAAAGGATTTGAGATGTCAGGGTTTGTCCGCACCAATTTCTTCTCCCGCAACGAGATAAGTGCCACATCCAAGCCAGTAAAGATTGAAGTACTGCCCTTACCGGCTGGCAAACCTGATAATTTTTTAGGAACCTTTTCACAGTTGTCGATGCAGGTTACACCTTCACGCACGCAGCTGAGCACCAACGAAGCCCTCGACTTCGATGTCGTTTTCTCTGGCAAAGGAAACATGCGATTGCTTTCTGACATCAAACCGAACTGGCCCGTTGATTTTGAAGTTTACGATCCAGACATCGATGAAAAGATTAGCGTTTCAGAGGCCGGTGTGAGTGGTAAAAAAACCATGCGGTATGTTATCATCCCGCGATCGGAAGGAACTTTCACGATACCTGGTTTCGCTTACAGCTATTTCGATTCAAAGCAGAAAAAGTACGTCGCTCTTACCTCTGATCCCGTGACGCTGAATGTCAAGAAAGGCACCGGTTCAACAGATGGAAACTATAGTTTCAATAGCAAATCGGATGTCCAAATGATCAACCAAGACATCCGCTACATCCGTCGGGATGTTGGAATTTTGTTTGCTCCCGAGACCCGCTTTTTCGGTTCACCCCTCTTCTATTTGCTTTTTGGCATTCCGTATCTCGCCTTTGGTGCTGCTTACCTTGTTTATCGCAAACGCAAACTAGAAGCAGGAAATATGGCTTTGACCCGCCAACGAAAAGCAGGATCGTTTATGAAGAAATGGCTGAAAGAAGCTTCTGCAGAAGTTGGCAATCCATCAAACTTTTACAACGCCCTCGGTCGTGGATTGGAGCAATACCTGATCGATAAGCTCAGTTTTGAGCGTGGAAGCATGCGGAAAGGAAGCATCAAAGCAGCATTAGAGCCGAAGTTCGGTGATGACATAACAAACCAATTTATTTCACTTTGGGAACGATGTGAAATGGCGCGCTTTGCTCCAGCCAGCAGCGCCGATGCAGCGACTGATTTAGAACTTGCCAATGAACTCATCAAAAAAATGGAAGCAAGATGAAGTATTTAATTGCGGCACTCCTTTTTTCTGCCAGTTTGTGTTTGCATGCACAAACTCCTGATGAACGCATACAAGCTGGCAATTCATTTTACGAAAATGCATCGTTTGAAGAGGCGCTATCATCGTATGAAGCGGCCATGGTTGAAGCCAGCGGCGTAAATTTATATTTCAATGCCGGAAATGCTGCTTTCAAAACAGGCGCATTGGGAAAAGCCATTCTTTATTACGAGCGCGCTAAGAAAATCGATCCTACTGCCGAAGACGTGAATAACAATCTTCAGATAGCCAATTCAAAGGTGGTAGATCGCATAGAATCACTCCCTAGTTTAGGTGTCGAAAACCTTTGGGGAGTAATGACCTCCCAATCGAAACTAAATACATGGTCATGGCTTGCCATCGCCTTTAACCTTTTGGGATTCATTGCTCTGATCGCACGACTTTTCTACCTGAATCCCGCCGCTAAGCGAATGATGTTGGTAGGTGGCACAGCGCTATTCTTTGTGGGACTATGCTTTTACGGTTTAAGTCGGGCAACAAACTACCGACTTGATCGCAGCACTGAAGCCATAGTTCTTGCGCCTAGCATTGTGGTGAGAAACGCACCAACAGAAAACTCGCAAGAAGCATTTGTTTTGCATGAAGGCACCAAGATTAAAATCATTTCGAAACAAGACAATTGGAATGAAATAAAGATAGCAAATGGCAGCGTTGGGTGGATGCCCGAAGACGCTTCAGAACCGATATAAAAAGCCAAGGCCCCGATCGTTATCGGGGCCCTGTCTTAACCTTAACCAAAATACTAAATAACTAAACTACTTAACTTAACCATATATCCGCAGAAGAACTGCGGTACTAAATGCTTGATATCTTTTATACAATTATGTTGTAAGTTACCCTACTCCTAAACAACGTCTGTTTTTCCT
>JANRAA010000046.1:0-1826 GCA_030728235.1 Flavobacteriales bacterium | reverse complement strand
TCCTTCTCAGTGTCCGCAAACCCTTTATTAAGGGTTAAAAGGTGTTAATGCCTTTGCATTCAAACCAAATGCATCACAATGGTACAATTAAGAAGTCACCATTTCGTCACACTGAAATCACATTTCCGTCTCTTTCACTTGGAACAGGAAACATCTATAAAAAGAAAGAGTCTCGACGTTTCGAGACTCTTAACCTTAACCAAATTAACTTAAATACTTAACTACTATTAAACCTTTATGTTACGTCCAGATGAACTCTAGACAAAAATGAAAGCTGTAACTTTCTGGAGTAAAACTAAGTCGCTTTTACAATCCCGCTCGTAGGAACTTACCCGTAACATCAAATAGGAATTTTCCTACAAGATTTGGCAGCAGAAAATAGTAGGCAAAAGAAAAGTCTCAGACGTTTCTGAGACTTACCTAACCAAATTAACTTAAATACTTAACTACTATAAACCTATGCTTTGTCTTTTCAGACTTTACAATTCGAAAGCGCTAGCCTTCTTGAGGTAAATGTATATCGACCGAAATGTTTTGGGTGTAGGAACGACTCAGAAATGATGTGTAGGAAGATTCTTACAAACAAGGCAAATACTTGAGATTGTGGCAAAAGAAAAGTCCCAGACGTTTCTGGGACTTTACCTTAACCAAAATATGCTTGCTCTATAATAATGTGTATTAACACATGAAAAAACTTACTCTCTATTACGGGAGTAATTCTCTTAGGTTTCATTTTTTTCATTTTTTTTTTATCCTTTGTAAACGTTGGTCTTTAAAGACTGTTCTTTACACACAGAGCAATCAAAAAATGAATATCATGCTAAACATTGGTGACACATTGCCCCTTTTCACGGCGCAAACAGATGAAGAAAAAGAAGTGCAACTTGGAGGCAATGCCACAATGGGCAAATCATTGGTGATATACTTCTACCCCAAAGATGATACACCAGGGTGTACCAAGGAGGCTTGCGCTTTTAGAGATAGTTTTGCTGACTTCGAAGCATTGGGTGCTACTGTGTATGGTGTTAGCGGAGATTCCCCAGCATCGCACCGTAAGTTTCGTGAAAAATACCGCCTGCCGTATCGGTTGCTCACCGACCCCAACAAAGAGATCCGAAAACTTTTTGGTGTACCTACCAATTTACTTGGACTAATTCCAGGAAGGGTTACCTATGTGATTAATACAAGTGGAAAAATCAGCCACATATTCAATTCTCAAGGACAAGCAGAAAAACATATAACAGAGGCTTTGTCGGCTCTGAACAACCGCTAGTCGATTCTTTTTAATATTTACACCTAACAATCTCATTTTCTACTTAAATTTCGGTATCAAATTAACTTTTTACCGTGTCTGAAGAAAACGAGGTCTCACGCGAGAGCGGGAGAGGCAAGCATCGCATCAAAACGCGCCTCAAGTATCGCGTTGGCTCTGAAAATGACCGGGAAAGAAACGCCAGAAAAAGGCGTGAATCTTGGGAATACAAGCGTCAGACTCTTGAGAAAATCATGGTACCATTCGCAGGAATCGCGGGTGTAATTGTTATCGCTTCTGTTACCATCAACATCCTGGCAAAATGGAGTTGTCCGCTATGCATGTGGATTGTTGTAATCGCCTCTTTGTTACTTCTTTTATCGTGGACTGTTATAAAAACCCTCTAACTGGGAGCATCTCGTAAGTATCACATACTGAAAAAGAAAAGAAAACAGGAAGAAGAAAAATCGTGATCTTAGCAACCAGATCCGAATTTCTATGTTTCGAACGCTTTCGCTGAAAAACATCTTTGTTGTCATCATAATTGCTGTAGTAGCTGCACTTATTTCCTTTC
>JANRAA010000045.1 GCA_030728235.1 Flavobacteriales bacterium | reverse complement strand
GGGGAAAACCACTATGGAGATGACGACAGATGGGATGAAATTCTTCGCGTGAATTTGAACGGCACCTACAATACCATCATGGAATGTCTGCCCCATTTGCGAAAATCAACAGAACCCTTCAAGCATATTTTGATCACCTCCTCTTGTTTGGCGCGCTTCGGAGTCCCAAATTACACCGCGTATTGCACTTCCAAAACCGGCTTATTGGGACTTACACGCGCCTTGGCTGTAGAGCTATCATCAGACAACATATTGGTCAACGCCTTATGTCCGGGCTGGGTTGAAACCGACATGGCCAAAGCAGGCATACAGAAATTAGCCGATCACACAGGCAAGAGCTACGACGACAGCTTTTCAGAACAAATGGGCTTTGTTCCTCTGGGCAGAATGAGTTTACCACAAGAAATCGCGAATTTGGTTGAGTTTCTTTTTAGTGGAAAGCAGAATTCGATGACTGGACAGGGCATAGATATAAACAACGGATCCTTCATGCAATGAGACATGCCATCACCTCCCTACTCTGCTTAATTTTTCTGACGCAGGTTAGTGCTCAACCCGACTCCCTTCTGGTTTCCAAGCTTTATGAAGAAGCCCTTGGAAGAGGAGAATGTCATGAAAACCTACGCGTACTTTGCAAAGACATCGGGCATCGCCTTAGTGGTTCCGAGAGTCTTGATAGAGCCATCGTTTGGGGAGAGCGCCTGCTCGCCTCCTACGGGGCGGATGAAGTGGAGTTGCAGACAGTAAACGTGCCTCACTGGTCGAGGGGTACAAAGGCGCAGGCGACATTTAACAGCAAGAAAGAAGAAGGTGTGCTGCGCATAACCGCTTTAGGTGGATCGGTACCGACAGAAGGAGAGCTAACGGCGCAAGTCATCGAAGTGAAGCGCCTTGAAGATCTCGAAAAACTGGGTGAAGCCCAGATCAAAGGGAAGATTGTATTGTTCAACAGGGCCATGGACCCGCTCATGATTAACACAGGCTCGGCTTATGGTGGCGCGTTTGACCAGCGTTCGGATGGAGCTTCTACAGCATCCAAATACGGTGCTGTTGGTGTGTTGGTGCGGTCATTAACCCATGCACTTGACACCTTTCCTCATACAGGGAGCATGACCTATCGCGAGGGAGTAACACCTATTCCAGCCGCCGCAATATCTACTGTTGATGCCGATCGATTGCACAAAGTGCTTTTGGCCGACCCTGCAACCCAAGTTTCAATGAACATGGATTGTATTAAATACGAAAATCGCGATCAAGCCAACGTTATAGCTACGCTGCGAGGAAATGATGAGAATACAGGTGAGCATGTGATTGTGCTCGGCGGGCATCTGGATTCATGGGATATTGGCGAAGGTGCGCACGATGACGGTGCAGGCATTGTGCATGTTATCGAGGCGTTGAGGATTATGAAAGCCATCGGGTATCAACCGCGACATACCATTAGAGTTGTACTTTATATAAACGAAGAAAATGGAAACCATGGCGGCATCACTTATGCAGAGCGTGCTTCAGAGAACAATGAAACACACATAGCAGCAATTGAAAGTGATTCTGGAGGTTTCACTCCACGGGGTTACAACACAGAATGTGGAGACACCCTGTATCAAGCTTTAACAGCTTGGATTGAGAATCTAGAAATATACGGCATCCATCAAGTCAAGAGAGGCTGGAGCGGAGTTGATATAAGGCCCTTAAAGCCACAAACTACCAATTTGTTTGGCTTCATACCTGACGGACAGAGATATTTCGATTATCACCACTCTAATCGCGATGTTTTTGAGAATGTAAACAAACGTGAGTTAGAATTGGGAGCTGCATCGATAGCAGCATTGGCGATATATTTAGACATGTATCTGCCTTAAAAAAGGAAACATTGTGGTTGCGATTAAATCAGGAGCAAAAAGAAAGGTCATTGAATCAATGACCTTATTTTTTTTTAGTATCGTAGACACCCTTTAATATCTCTCTTTTGAAACTTCGGATCTAAACCACCCTTGGGGGGAATAGGTTGTGTAAGGAATTTCAAATATTCTTCAGTTATTTCACCTGACAGACGTTCAGGAAGGACGTCCACATAGAATGCCGAAAGACCATTGTTTAGTTTATACAAATAAGTGATAGCTACACGTTGTTTGTCGATCATAACAATTCTCCGATCGAGGTAATACGCATCTGTTTTGGCTGATCTTAGTGCAAACTTCAGATTATCATTTTTAACCACCTTTAAGTTCTTGATTTTAAGACTTTCGAAGGTTGTACGCTTTGCTTTCTTGATAAGATTCATTGAATCAACGTACAAGATTCTTTTATCGCCAACCCATTCGCCTTCCTGCATTTTGTTGCTTAAAACTTCAGAATCTTGCGTAGACAAATTCCAGTTCAGCAAATCATTCACAGCTGTTAAATAAGTAACGAGCAAGTGCGGCACGAACTTATCGTTGTCGATTATAACACGTGCCAAAAACGGATCATTTACTGGCCACATAAACATCCCGTTTTTTGTTTTCGCCACCGAGCTCCATTTTTTACCTCCTTGAAAAGCAAAAATCCCGAGCAGTGAATCTCCATCGTTCATAAAAATAGCGGGAGCAATAACGACCACATTGGTATCGATGATCACATTTTGATTTGCCCGTGTTTGGCGAGGATCGAGCAAAGAGCCCAAATTCCATTTGTCGGTAATATCTGCTTTCGATTGTTGAGTAAATATCTCATCAAAACCGATGAAAGCAACCTTTTTGCTGTTGATCCATTCGGCATTGATATTTGATTGTACTTCTTGTGCGAAAGAAGGGGAAAGAAAAAGCGCAAAAGCGATGGATGTGAATATTCGAATCATGTCTATAAACTTTAGTTCGTGCGGGCAAAAAGCACGCCACAAGTAGGCCTTCATAAAAAAGAAAACCCGCTGCCAAGGCAGCGGGTTTCCCAATATAATCAGTTAACGATTATTTCTGAATTACCAGACGCTCAGTCTGAACATCAGAACCAACGTTGATTTTCACAGTGTAAACACCAGAAGCAAGTCCGTTTAGAGACAATACATTCTGCATGTTAGCGCCAGAAACAGCGATTTGCTCGCTCATTACAAGGCTACCCATACCATTGAAGATATCTACAGTGATGCGATCAACATCAGCAGCGATGTTGTTTACATTGATGTACACCAACTCACCGTTGTTCGGGTTCGGGTAAAGAGCAGCAGCAGTTACATCAGTAACGTCAAGACGCTCAGCACCTTCTTCAATAACAACTGGAGAAGCGATAGTACCTTCCATGTTAACAGGTCCGATGATTGACAACAATTCAGCAACACCTGGAAGCGTTACCGCACCGTTTGCGAATTCTGGCTTAACCGTTACGCTGTACACAGCACCTGGTACAAGACCTGGGATAGTGTTCAATTGGATGAAACGGTTAGAAGAACCACGCAAGTGAGTGATAGGCAATTGGCTACCATCTACGTTAGTGAATGTCCAAGTCCAATCAACAACACCACAAACGAATGGAGTTGCAGCTACGTAACCACCTAGGAAGTGAGGACCGAAGTTAGCTTGGTTGTCAGAAGCACGAAGCTGAGTTGCAGGAACTGGGTTAACGATGATAGAACAAGGCTCATCACCAAGAACAGCGATATCCTCAGAAGTTCCGTTACCGTCAGCAAGGTTCCATACTGCATCGATAGATACATCGTAGGTATCATCCCATCCAAGACCAGCAACGTTTGAAAGCACTACGAAAGTGTTAGCACCGCCGCTTTGGTAATCGTAAGTGATACCAGAAGTCTGAGAAGTGAAGTGGAAGATGTAATCATCAGAAGACACCCAGTCAGCTTTGAACAAGTTACACAAGCTGTAAGGACCTGAACCATAGTCACAACGAGTATCAGGAATAGCCTGAACACAGATGTCGAATGGAGCTGGACCAGAAGTTGAGAAGTAAGGAGCCACACGTACAAGGTAAGTATCACCTGCAGTTAGGTTACCAATGTTCAATACTTCATTGTCGCCAGTGAAAGAAACGTCTTCGATATCAACAGGGTTGTTCGAA
Organism: Flavobacteriales bacterium; assembly: GCA_030728235.1. Classification (GTDB taxonomy): domain Bacteria; phylum Bacteroidota; class Bacteroidia; order Flavobacteriales_D; family Sanyastnellaceae; genus RI-182. The sequence continues at coordinate 4,621 of JANRAA010000045.1, read as the reverse complement.
GCATCTTGAAGCTCGATCAAAGCGTCAAAGTCAGCACCAGTCATTTCGATACGAACACCAGAAGTAGTCGCAACGAATGAGTACCACAAGTCAAGAGCTGAAGTGCGGTAAGTAGCTTCTGGAGAAGCGATAGTAGCTTCGTTAACGTCACCAGAAAGACCAGCACAAACACCAAGACCGTTCACTGGAAGAGCGTAAGCCAATTCAGGAAGTTCGTTGATACATGGACCAGCAACACAAGAACCGTCGTCTAGAGTTGCAGCTGCGTCGTAGTTACAAGCAGTTGGGTCAGTACAACCCAATACTGGACAAAGACCAGAAGCACCGAAGTCTAGGTATACAGTAAGAACGTTTAAGTCGTCAGCGTTCAAAACAGTAAGTGAAGCAAACGCAGAACCGTTCACAGAGATTTCAAGTGAACCACCGTTCCATCCGTCACCGAAAGTATCAGAGATGTCGAATGAGTAACATCCGCTAACTAGACAAAGTGCGAAGTCAGCAGAGAAACCATCACCAGAAGCGATGCTAACACCACCACCGTCGAACATTTCCCAACCCATTTCTCCAGGGAATGAACCATTTACAACAGTAACTTCAACTAGGTTGTCGTTACAGAAGATACATGAACCATCATCTACAGTTGCAGCAGCATCGTAGTTTGTAGCAGCAGGGTCAGTACAACCAAGAACTGCAAGAGTACCGCAGTAAACATCGTAATCGAAACCAGCTGAACAACATACTGAACCAGAAGCACAAGACACAGTATTATCAGAAATGATCTCCAATGTGATTGCGCCTGTTGTAGAAGTAACAGCTAATCCAGAGATATCACCAGTTACAGTAGTCAACAAAGCACCACCGTTACCGATTCCGTCGTAGATGTTTAGATCATCACAACAAGACTCCAATGCACCAGAGTTGAAGAAAATAGTAACTTGTTCACCTGGGGCAGCAACGTATGAAATTAGCGTAGACTCGCTGTTACCGTAGCAGTAAGTGTAGTTATCAGGAGTTGTTGGAGCACATGAAGGAACGATACAAGTACCATCGTCAAGAGTTGCAGCAGCATTGTAGTTAACCGCGTTTACATCGGTACAACCCAATACGAACTGACAAGCCAATTCAGAGATGCTATAGTTCAAATCAACTTGACCAACCTGACCATTGTAACCGTCAACTTGCAAGTAGTATGTACCAGCAGCAAGATCACCACATGCGAAGTTCAACAATGAAAGAAGTCCACCACCGTTGTCGTCATCACAAGCAACTTCGTTGAAAGCTGCATCGTAAACTACGAACTGTGTATCTGTCCAACCAACAGGGTTAACAGTCTCGAAAGAGATTTCTGCATCAGCAGTCGTTGTGAATGTGTACCAGATAGAAGACTGTTCAGCATCACCTAGGAAGTGACAAGAACCGTTCAAACCTTCGTTCTGACATGCAGCAGTGTTATCGATAGTGATAGTTCCAGCACCAGAAATTGCAATTGCACCTGAGCTAAGGTCGTTAGCAGCAGGGAATACACAAGAACCGTTATCAGAAGTTGCAGTAGCATCGTAGTTACATGCACCAGCGTCAGTACAACCAGGGTTATCAAGGATACCACAGTAGATGTCGTAGTCAAGACCAGTTTCAGAACCGCTTACACAGTCAATAGAAACATCACCGAAAACCTCAATGGTTAAAGCACCAGAAGTTGAAACCGCTACTACACCTGAAACATCACCAGTACCGCTGAAAATTAAAGCTCCAGAAGTATTTGGACCGTCGTAGATGTTCAATTCATCACAACAAGTTTCAAAAGTACCTGCGTTAATTACAAGGATAACTTGATCTCCCAAGTTAGCACCAACATATGTAAATGTTGCAACACCTGAATCATAGCAGTAAGTATAGTTATCAGCTACAGTTGGAGCACAAGTAGGAACGATACAAGAAGCATCGTCGATAGTTGCAGTCGCATCGTAGTTGATAGCGTTTACATCAGTACAACCAGCACATGAAACGAAATCACATGAACCATCGTCGATAGTCGCAGCAGCGTCGTAGTTACAAGCACCAGCGTCAGTACAACCAGCACAAGAAACGAATTCACATGTGCCGTCGTCTAGTGTAGCAAGTACATCATAGTTACAAGCAGCAGGATCTGTACAACCCAATACATCAGTAATGATAGCAGGGAAAGTACAAGACGGACAAGCAACTTCAAAACCAGTTGGAGCTGTGATTGGAGAACCAATACAATCAACACTGTTTACGTAGTCTTCACGTCCATTCGCTTGGTCACCACCAACAAAAACTTGAAGGTTAATGCTGTATGTAAAATCACCATCAGTAGTGAATTGACCAAGAAGTACGCGGTTGTTAGGACCAGTTGGCAATGCAGATGCGCTAGTAGCTAGCGTGTACCATGCACCGTCTTCCATAACAAGGCTAACTCCAGGAGTCGTACCTACAGAAGGAGCATAAGGAGCTGCAGGAACAGTAGCAACTGCACCTACATCAGCTGCACCAGGTGAAGCTGTGTTTGATGCACCAATGGTTACCCATGAATCTGCCTCATAAGTTGGGAAAAATCCAAAAAACCCAGCATTAATTGTTGAACCTAAAGTTCCACCAAATCCATCATTGTGGAAAGTGGTAGTAGTTGACACGTTCAATGGGTGACAACCAAGAGTTGCGAAAACAGCAGATACCTTATCGGTAGCTTGAGCCATTTCTGCGTAAAGGCGGTAAGTAGTAGTCCCAGCAGGTTGAGTTCCAACTGTCATCGAATAAGGTTCGGCAACAATTTGGTTCAGCTGAGCTACACCTGAGAGACAAGCTCCCACCGCAGCGAAAAACAATAATAGTTTTTTCATAGTGCTAGAATATATAGTTAATGAGCGAAAGAGTGTCCGGACCCGGAATTGAGTCCGGACATCTTTCTGATTTGGTTAGATACAAGATGTACCGAAGGCACCTAGGAACTGAAGAAGGTCACCAGCGTTGATGATACCGTCTCCGTTCAAGTCTTCAGGACAAGGGTTAGCAAGGTCGAACGTACAAGACTGATCGTCGATAGACGCAGCAGGATCGTAGTTCGTAGCAGATGGGTAAGTACAACCGATACAAGTGTCGTAAGTACATGCTTCACAGTCTGCGATGTTCGCAGCTGGATCGTAGTTACAAGCAACAGGCTCAGTACAACCAACAACACAAGCGCCAGAACCTACAGAGAAGTTCACGTTAGCGTTTGCACCACCAGAAACAACACCACTGTTAGAACCGAACAAAGTCCAGCTAACTTCAAGTGGGAAAGTACCCGCAGTAACGTTAAGCGTGTAACATCCATCAGCAAGACATAGGATATCAGTTCCAGTTGAGAAACCGTCACCAGACTGAGCGTTGTCTAGGTCACCGCTAGCAACGAAAGTTCCGTCGATAGTGAATACCTCGTAAACTGCTCCGTTCCAACCATCACCGAATGAATCGTTCATGTTGAAAGTAACACAGTTGTCAAAACAACAAGACAAATCGTCGATAGTTGCAGCAGCGTCGAAGTTACATGCAGCAGGATCAGTACATCCAGCACAAGTAACATATTCACAAGAACCATCATCGTCAGTTGCAGCAGCGTCGAAGTTACAAGCACCTGGGTCAGTACAACCACAGATTGCAGATCCGATAGAGAAGCCTACGCTTACACCACCGCCACCAGCAGCAACAACGTTACCTAGTTCATCAACAAGGCTAAAGCTAGCCTCACCTACGAACAATCCACCATCAATGATGATGTTGTAACATCCATCCTGAAGACAGATAAGGTCGAAACCGTTATCAGCTCCTAGGAAGTTATCTTCGTCAACATTGTAAAGAGCGTTATCTAGATCACCAGTTGCTACAACACCACCAAGTCCGTCAGTGATTGTGTAAACGTTACCGTTCCATCCGTCACCGAATGAATCAACCATATCCAACTTAAGTGGAGTACCAGGACCACCACCACAAGTGTCAGAGAAGTAGTCACAAGTACCATCTTCTACGTTTGCAGCAGCGTTGTAGTTGTAAGCAGCAGGGTTAGTACAACCTTCTACAACAACTTCACAAGCGATAGACATGTTGAACAAACCGTTATCATCAGTGATAGGGTTAGCGTCAATATCTTCAGCACCGATGTAGATGTAGTAAGAAGCACCAAGAACAGAGATGAAAGTTACCTCAGCGTCGTCTTGATCGAAGAAACCACAAGAACCGAAGTCAGTTGTTTCAGAAGCGAAACCAGTTGGTGAAGCGTCAACACAAGTAAATCCTGCGATACAGTCACCTTCCCAAACGTTGATTTTCGAATCGATAACAGATCCACAAGTAGAGATAGTTACTAGATCACCAGTACCAGTGTATGTGTACCAAACACCAGAACCTGGAGTAGCATCACATGTAAGACCGAACGGAGCACCGATTGCAGTAGCACCACCAGTAGAACCAGAGATGTTATCACCACAAGAAACAACCGCAGCGTTAGCACACTCGTTCAATGGGTTTACAACACCAGCGTAGTCACAAGAACCATCGTCAGTGTTAGCACCTGCATCGTAGTTGTTTGCAGTAGGGTCAGTACAACCGAAGTATACACCTAGAA
>JANRAA010000044.1:2978-8707 GCA_030728235.1 Flavobacteriales bacterium | reverse complement strand
TGGCCTCAAGCTACCTGCTTCCCGCAAGTTTGGTATTGCTGTGTTTGAGTATTGACTTGAAAGGCATCATCGGACTGGGTCCGAAGGCGTTGATCATGTTTTTCACCGCTACACTTGGTATTGTTGTAGGCGGACCGGTAGCGCTTTTGATCGTTGGTGCCATCCAACCTTCAATCATGGCTCCGGAGGTTACACTGAGTGGAGAGTTATCTGCGAACAGACTAAGCAACATCACCCTGCTATCGGGCAATTCAATTGCTGGTGACGATGTCTTACTCATGCCCGATGGAGAGAAATTCAAAGTTGATACAATCTATCAGTACAGTGCTGATGCCTCTGCTCACACATCTGTTGTAGATCTTTCACCTGTAAACCCTGATTTTGCAAGCACATATGCAGATGGCACAGTGCTCACCAATATGAATAGTGAGTTCTGGCGCGGACTTTCAACAGTTTGCGGAAGTTGGATTGGCGGAGGAGCGAATCAGACTGCTTTAAAAGAGATCAGCGACACCCCAGAAACCCAGTTTTCAGCCATGTTGATTGTCGATATTTTCGTAGCCAATATATGGATGGCCTTTCTGCTTGTAGGCGCTGGCATGAGCGTCGTTATGGATCGGAAATTGAAAGCAGACAGCAGCTCGATTGATGCGCTAAAAAAGAAAATCGAAGACTACCACGAGGGCATTGCGCGCATTCCATCGTTTACCGACATCTCAGTAATCGTCGGAATTGCTTTTGGGGGTGTTGCAATAGCTCATCTGGTTGCCGATTTTGCTTCCACCTACTTCCACGACACATTCGCTGCAATTCTCATTGGTCATCTACTTAAGCTCAATTGAAAAATCGTTTTTCTGGATCGTTATCGTAGCAACCATTGTGGGCATCCTTTTCTCATTCACAAAAGCGCGCAATTACGAAGGCGCTGGTGCTTCTAAAATCGGAAGCATGCTGCTTTATGTCCTTGTCGCTACCATAGGTATGAAAATCAATATCGTTCGATTGATAGAAGATTGGGATAAGTATTGGGCTGTGATTCTAATCGGCATCATTTGGATGTTGGTGCACATCACCATACTACTTGTTGTTGCCAAACTTGTGAAAGCACCTTTCTTTTTCGTGGCCGTGGGCAGCCAAGCAAATGTAGGTGGTGCTGCCTCTGCACCTATCGTCGCTTCTGCATTCTCTCCTGCTTTGGCTCCCGTGGGAGTTTTACTAGCAATTCTCGGTTATGCAGTAGGAACTGTTGGAGCAATTGTAGGAATGGAATTGATGCATGCACTTTACTTATGATGTAGGACTTTTCCTAAACACACTCATAATCAATACATTCTGAAAACCAATTGATTTAGCACCCCGTATATCAAGGCAAACCACCGTGATGTACAAATTGTTGACTATCGTTTTTCTATTCACCTTGTTGCAGAGTAATGTCATTGCTCTTTCACAGGAAAATGGATATCAAACCCATACCATTCGTTTGATTGGCCCAGCGGAGATGTCTGATTACAAAGAAGTAATAGATGACATCCGAAGCAACATCTCTCACCCCATTTCATGCACCGTTGAAGTCGACGATCGTGTCATTCAAATCATGAGTCGACAAGAAATGCCGTGGATTGGCATTCTTCAATCACTAAATACTCAAGGTCGTTTTGTAGCGCTATTGACACCGCTATTCTCTGAAGGCGTTAAAATTAGCCATCCTTACACACTTGAAAAAGTGAGAAATAGATGGGCTGAATTCCGCGGTATCGCGTTAGAGAACGCACTGTTTGTTACTTCACAAGAATGGTCCAGCATGACCATCCGCGCGCGAGCGGAATTGGAAAATGAATATAATATTATTGTAGAATGAGATACCTAGCAATCATACTCTTTGCATTGTTTCAGGTAAACTCATTTGGCCAATGCAATAACAACAACTCTTATGATGGTGCATTGTCGCTTTCGTCAGTAGGTGATACAGATTCTAAATCGTGCGTCAAAGGAGGTAAGTACTATACATTAGATGTTGTAAGTGGTGAAACCTACGAATTTTCTACTTGCGGGGGAAACTGGGATACCTACCTGACTCTCTATCGCGATTCGAACGGCAGCCTCTTAGCATTTAACGATGACTACTGCGGGTGGCAATCATTCATTTCGTGGAATGCGACATTCACAGGAACTGTGCGCATTCTGGTTGACGAATACGATTGTACAGGATACAATTCATGTGGCGCGAACTTAACAGTGACCTGGGTTTCATCTTCTAGTTCAGGTCCAAGCAACGATGCATGTTCTGGCGCTATTGAAGTTTCTTGCGGTGATATTGTAACTGGAAGCACTACAGGCGCTGCGGCTGAAGCTCTATCAAGCTGCGGAACTTCGATCTCAGCGCCAGCTGTATGGTATTCTTTCTCTGGAACTGGTGATGAAGTTACCTTTTCGATGTGCAATGGCACTTCATACAACAGTAAAATAAGTGTTTTCTCTGGTTCCTGTAATTCATTGATATGTGAGGGGGGAAATAGCAGTGGTTGCGGCAACGATGGTTTCGTAACTCTTTTGACAGATTCAGGCACCGAGTATTTTATACTTGTCCATGGAAACAGCAGTTCAACTGGAAATTACACCCTCGAAATAACATGCAATTCATTTACACCAGATGGCAACAAAGACTGCGGTGGTTCAATCACAATTTGTACTGATAACACATTCAATGGAAATAGCGGTGACTATGGAAACATGCAAGATCTAAACCCTGCAAACGATGGCTGCCTAAATGGCGAAAATCAATCGTCTTGGTACGTCTTTTCGCCTATCACAGAAGGCACAATCGCCTTTACACTTGAGCCATCAAATGGCATCGATTATGATTTCGCTATCTGGGGTCCGTATGAAAGCGACGATGTCCCCTGCCCTCCTAATGAATCTCCATTGCGCTGCTCATACAGCGGTGAATATGGAAATACCGGACTGGCAGTTGGCGCTGGTGATGAAAGTGAACCTCCTAGCGGCGATGCATGGGTTGAAGCCATAAGCGTATCCCACTCTGATTTGAACAAGTACTACGTAATGTTGATTGATAATTACACATCCGACAACACCTCGTACACCTTCCACTGGGATCTTTCAGGGGTTACACTGAACTGCGCGATCATGCTTCCCATAGAACTGCTTTCCTTTACTGGAAAAGTAGCACCCGACCGCAATGAACTCCATTGGGTTACAGCAACAGAGCTGAACAATAGTCATTTCGATGTTGAACGTTCAACAGACATAGAAAACTTCGAATCGATAGGCATGATTACAGGGGCAGGGACATCTGCAACTCAAAACTCGTACATTTTCAACGATTCAAAGCGTCCGTTCGGTACATCCTACTATCGCCTCAAGCAAACAGATTTTAATGGAGAGTATAGCTACAGCGACATCATCAGTTTGACGCACGACAGCGAACTAGATCTCATTGCCGTTTTTCCAAATCCAGGGAAAGGACGATTTACGTGTGAGCTAAGGGCCGCAAAAGAAATGATGATTGAACTCACTGCTTTTGATCTGCAGGGTCGACCAGTAATGAGCGATTTGTGGAAAATCGATGCCGGCACTTCAACTAACATCATCGATCTGAGTCAGGTCTCCAGCGGCAACTACATTCTGCAGTTTGAAAGCAACGGCATAATCCTCAACCGTCAGCAACTTATTAAACGCTGACCGTTATCTTTGTTGGCGTCATGAAGGTCGCCTGGCATCCGCTTTACAATCATCCGCTTCAAGCCGGACATCGTTTCCCGATGATCAAGTACGATCTCTTGCGTGAGCAATTGCTTTATGAAGGCATTGTAACAAACGCTGATTTTCTTCACCCACACGGGGTGGATGTAGAACAAATCTTGCTAACACACGCACAGCCATATCTTGAAAAGCTTTTAAACGGACAGCTCACCGCTGCTGAAATCCGTCGCACAGGATTCCCCTACTCTGAATCTTTAATCCAACGAGAAATAACCATCATGGATGGCACATTGTTGTGCGCTTTACACGCATTGGATTGCGGCATCGGATTAAACATCGCCGGAGGCACCCATCATGCTTTTCGCGAGCACGGTGAAGGATTTTGTCTGCTCAATGATTTTGCGATCGCCATCAACATCCTTCTAAATCAAAAAAGAATCGCACGGGCTTTAATCATCGATTTGGATGTTCACCAAGGAAACGGATCGGCATCGCTATTCCAAAACGATTCAAGGGTTTTCACCTTTTCTATGCACGGTGAGAAAAACTATCCGATGCACAAAGAAAAAAGCGATCTCGACATAGAGTTGCCCGACGGGACTACAGACGATGTTTACTTGAAAACATTGGCTGAAATCTTACCACAGGTAGTTGAATCTTCACAACCTGATATCGTATTTTATCAATGCGGAGTAGATATTCTCGCGGCAGACAAACTTGGCAGGTTGAGCATCAGTATGGACGGGTGTAGAATGCGCGACCACATTGTGTTCGAATACTGTCGCAACCATGGTTTACCTGTTGTTTGTGCTATGGGCGGAGGCTACTCACCCGATATACGCACCATTGTAGATGCACATGCCAACACATTCAGGTTGGCCCGACATTTTTGGTGTTAGAAACGGTCTAAGAAATGACCCATTCTGAATTTCTTCGCTTTGAGATAGGCTTCATTTTCGAGGCGGACATCTATTTCGACAGGTTTGCGGTCAATTACTTCAATCCCCGATCCGTCAAAAGCCTTCACCTTTTCCGGGTTGTTTGTGAACAAGTTGATTTTGTTGACCTTGAGGTGTTTTAAGATGGCTATCGCTGGAGTGTAGTCTCTGCTATCAGCATGAAAACCGAGCGCCAAATTCGCATCGATGGTGTCCATACCTTGATCTTGCAAATTGTACGCTTTCATCTTATTTATAATCCCGATTCCACGTCCTTCTTGACGCAGATATATCAGCATACCACCTCCTGCTCCAAAAACAGAAAGCGCTGCATCCAGTTGCTCGCCGCAATCGCAGCGCACTGAGCCGAAAACATCTCCCGTAACACATTCGCTGTGCACGCGGACATTTGTTATTTCTGAAGGTAGTTCATTCCACAACGCGAAATGAGGAAAGTCAGGGACACCGCTATCGAAAGCGACCATTTTGAATGTTCCGTGAACAGTGGGTAACTGAGTAACAGCTAGTTGATTAATATCCATTTGAAGGGTCCCGCTAGCAGCGGGGATGTGTGTGCAAATATACATGCTGAAATAAACACACAAATCACAAAAATGTTGAAAGCGCCCTAAAAAGTAACATGCAAAAGTGATTCTGAAATCATTCCCCTTGTTTTCTTAGGGTGTAAAACGTCATTCCCTTTCCCGATTTCGCCACTTCCCGATTCTCAGATATCTTCCATTTCTTGTGAAATGTTGCACCTTGATTCGATGATAATAGCACGACGTCTTCTTTGGTCAATTCCCAACTTCCTGTGACATTTACATTGGGTGTTACTGAATTATCAAAGTATTCGAATGTATTGTCTGATTTGAGCTCAAGACGAACGTTCGATGGGTTGTCATCGCAAACACCATACACCCCGACAACAGAAGTCGAAATAACTGGCGAAAAGGCAAACCCCATGAAAATAAGTGCAGCGAAAAATGTTGTTTTAAGAAGACGCTTCATGGTTAATCAAATTTGGGTCATGACAAATTACACGATTAATTTGACCGCAATTGACTTTAA
>JANRAA010000044.1:0-2968 GCA_030728235.1 Flavobacteriales bacterium | reverse complement strand
TCCAGGAGCATAGCCCAAAGCTCCAATTTCGAAATCCACCTCCCCTTCTTTAAACAGCAATCCGTATCCATATTTCACATCATCAAACACCGGATGTTCGCGTGTAGCATAAGGCGTTTTCATCTTAGCGAAGGTGTCATCTTTCAGTAGTCTTCCCGAGTGCAATAAGGAATTCCAACGCGCTAAATCTTTTGCTGTAGAAACGAAACCTCCGGCAGCCACGTAGTTCTCAAAACTCGCATCCGTGAAAAGCATTTCACCTGCTTCGTTCTCCTCATATCCATTCACCAAACGGATTTGCTTATTGCTATTTGGATGGCATGAATTATCCATCCCGCAACGCTCAAATAATTCTGCACTCAGCGCTTCAAACGTCTGTCCAGATGTCTTTTCAAGTATCTGCGCCAGCAATTCAAAACCCAATTGCGAATAGTGAAATTGCGAGCCTGGTTCAAACTCTGTTGGAGCATCCAACGCAGTTATACCATGTGTATGGGTGAGTAAATGATGTATAGTTACCTCATCAATCCACACTTGCTGTATCGTATCGAAGTAGGCGTTCAAGGTATCGGTCAGCAACAGTTCTCCCCTTTCAAAGGCCTGTAAAACGAGCACAGCAGTTACTTGCTTGCTTATCGACCCGACGACAAACTGGTCGTTTTCAGACAGTTCAATACCCTGATCCAAATCTTTGAATCCTCTTGATTTGCAGAACAGTGTGTCGTCATTTTGCATCACCAAGACTACGCCCTTAAAGTCGTTGACATTGAGCAGAGAATCGATCTCAAATTCGATTTTATTTTGAATTCGTTCTTCTTGTGGAAGATCACATCCGATGATAGACCATAGAATTAAAGCAGCGAAAAATCTGTGCATGAAAAAGACCATTGGGAAATAAAACGTCAAGAATCAAAAGTAAAATGAAATTAATCAAAACCTCCACATCCAAACTAAAAAACAAAAGAGGCCGTCTTTCGAAAAAGACGACCTCCTTATTTATGCTTGTTATCTTAGTTCTTACGCTTACTTAGTGATAACAAGTTTTTCAGTAGACATAGTCGCACCTGACTGAACAGTTACGATATAAGTACCGTTAGCGATGTCGTATGGTAGAGACAAGTAATCGTTTACAGCACCATCGTTAACATTGTAACGAGACGCAGCGATTTCTTTTCCAACGATATCACGAACAATTACAGTGATAAATTCAACATCAGCTGAAATGTCAGCAACATCAATGCGAACTGCCCCACCTGCATTTACAGGGTTAGGATAGATGCTTACAGTTGTCTGAGCAAATTCGTCAGCTTGTAGTGGAGTAACACCGTCATACACTTTTGTGAAGTGATTGTGGATACGCTCGATGTCGTTGTGAGTCAAACCAATAGCAGGCATTGGTACTGGAGCTTCTTCAACACAAACACCGTCGATAGCAAGGTCACCCTGCCAACCGTGAGCTGTTTGTCCGATGAAACGCAACTGTACTGTTTGACCAGCATAAGCAGACAAATCAACATCAGCAGACAACCAAGCATCGGCTTGTGAACCAGTTTCCCACCATAGGTAAGTCCAGTTTACACCGTTGGTCGAAGCCTGAAGGTAGATAGAACCTACAAACGTACCGAACATGTGGTAGTCGAAGCTAATCTTAGGAGCTACAGTTCCAGTAAGATCAAAACACGGAGTGTTGATGATTGCTTGCTTGAACGGATAGTTCGGGTGAGAAGCTTCAGCATAGATGTAGTAGTTACCTTCTACGGCAGCATCAGGACCAGTACCCCAAGAGGCAGTAGGACCAGAAAGGTTTGTCCAGTTGAAGTCATCAGCAGCGCTGTTTGACCACAATCCGAATCCAGCTTCGAATCCTTCACAGTAAGGAACTGTTACAGTACCGATACAAGAGAAGGTAGAACAAGAACCATCGTTGATGGTAGCTGTAGGATCGTAGTTAACAGCGTTTTCGTCTGTACAACCGTAAACGTTCTGTACCAAGCAGAAATCATCAACTGCGATATCTCCTTTCCAAGAGTTCGCTGTTGTACCGCTCAAACGGAACTTAACAGTCTGACCAGTGAACGCAGCCAAATCAATTACATCTGTGTTCCAAGTAGTACCTTGGTGACCAGCAGCAGACCAAATAGAAGTAAATGATGCACCACCGTCGGTTGAAATGTCAACAGACAATGAACCTACTGCGTCGTAAACACCTTGCATGTGGTATGCGAACGTGATCGAAGATGCAGACACCAAGTCGTAACATGGTGATACAAGTTGTGCATTCTTATTTGGATAGTTCGGGTAAGAAGCCTCGATGTAGATATACTCAGAACCTTCGTAAGCAGCATCAGGACCAGTGTAGAACGAAGGTGTAGCACCTGAGTTCAACGTCCAGTTGATGTCGTCAGAAGCAACTTGAGTCCAACCATTCAAGCCCAACTCGAAGCTTTCGCAAGCAGGAGCAACAAGACATAGTGTAACACAAGAACCATCGTCATCAGTAGCAGAAGGATTGTAGTTGCTCGCAGCAGGGTTAGTACAACCAGGTACTTCGTTTGCGTTACAAACACCATCACCCTCAGCATCGATTTGAATAAGGAAAGTCAAACCACTCTGAGTAGTGTAACACTGAGTACAGTTAGGAACTGGAACGATACAAGAACCGTTGTCGTCAGTTGCAGCAGCGTTGTAGTTACAAGCAGCAGCATCAGTACAACCAGGTACTTCTTGAGCGTTACAAATACCATCACCGTCAGTATCAATGATTACAAGCGTCTGAGTGATTGGGTTACATTCAGAACATCCAGCAACTGGCTCTAGACAAGAACCATCGTTATCAGTTGCAGCAGGGTTGTAGTTACAAGCAGAAACTGAAGTACATCCAGGAACTTCGTTTGCGTTACAGATACCATCACCGTCTGTATCAATCAAGATCAAACCTGTGTTGGTAGCGTTACAAACCAAGCAGTTA
>JANRAA010000043.1 GCA_030728235.1 Flavobacteriales bacterium | reverse complement strand
ATATAGATCGCGCTAGCAGTGATTTGAAGAGCTACTATTTGGCGGGAGAATGGAATCCAGGACGTGTGCATGTAAAAGCCATTGTTTTTGGAGGTAAAGAGCGCACCTATCAGTCGTGGTTTGGTACTCCTGAGTCGCGTTTGAACAACGATGAGGCCGGTATGATGGACTACGCTGCACGAAACGGATTGTCGGATGCTGAGTTAGACAACCTTCTGACTTCTGGGCGCACTTACAACTTCTACACCTACGACAATCAAGTGGATGATTATGCCCAAGATCACTATCAATTGCACGCTGGGGGAACGATTGTCCGCAATTTGACTTTCAACGTAGCAGGTCACTACACCTACGGGAGAGGATATTTTGAGCAATACCGCACCGACGACGATTTTACCGACTACGGGTTGAATCCAATTGTTGTAGACGCAGCCCAGCAGTTCAGCGATGGCGTTGACGCCGACGGCAATCCAATCAATACCGATTTTGAATCGAATTTCGGATGGGATCAGATTGAATTTGAACACAACATCGTTACCGACCCCAATGGCGACCCGATTACAAACCCACAAGGCGACGTCTTGTTGAATAGCATAGCGGGTATTTCAAAAACCGATGTTATCAGAAGACGCTGGTTGGAGAATGATTTTTACGGAACCACCTATTCATTGAACTTTCTGCATTGGATTGGCGACGACCAAATGCAAGTGAACTTCGGTGGTGCATGGAACCGCTACGATGGTGATCACTTCGGAGAGTTGAACTGGATGGAACACACCAACGGAACCAGCTCAGGCGACTATTATTATTTGAACAACGGGTTGAAGACCGATTTCAACAACTACCTCAAAATCAATTACGACATCAACCACAAACTCATTGTTTTTGCAGACGTTCAATACCGAACAGTGCACTACCAAGTGCGTGGCGTTGATGCCGATTTGAGAACCTTGAATACTGGCGATACATTGTCGTTTATCAATCCAAAAGGAGGGTTGACATACAATGTTTCAGGACAAGATCAAGTGTATGCTTCTTTCGCGGTTGGGAACAGAGAACCAATGCGAAACGATTACATCGATCGTCCACTGGGTGACAAGCCGAAGGCGGAAAGCATGCAAGACATCGAATTCGGATATCGTCGCAATACAGCGACCTATGGTTTCAGTGTGAATTTGTTCAACATGCAATACACCGATCAGCTGATTTTGACGGGTGCTTTGAACGATGTGGGTACGCCTATTCGCACCAATGTCGACAACAGCTATCGCCGCGGTGTTGAAGTAGTGCTCGACTGGAGAATAAAAGAGAAATGGCGTATTTATGGGACAACCACTTACAGCCAGAACAAGATTGTTGATTTCAGCGAGCAAGTGATTTCATACGATGCCGACTTCAATTTCATAGGATACCAGCAAAGTGAATTGGGCACTACCGACATCAGTTACTCACCGAGTTTAACTGCTGGTGGATTGTTGTCGTACACCTTCTTGAAAACCAAGAATCACGTTGGTGAGATAGGGTGGCAGACCAGCTATGTTGGTGAGCAGTATTTAGACAATACCATGAGTGAGACCAACAAGATGGATGCTTACTTGGTGAACGATTTGAGATTCACCTACACGCTGAAAGAGACCATGATGAGTGCATTGACTGTTAACCTTTTGGTAAACAATATCTTAGATGTGGATTTTGTAAACAACGGGTACACGTACAGCTATCTGTATGACAGTCAACGAGTTTCTGAGAATTTCTTCTATCCTCAAGCAGGTCGTAATTTCTTAGTTGGTTTGACGCTGGAATTCTGATAGGAGTCTAAAGTATTTAATGTCAACCCCGGAGGACGCGAGATTTCGATCAAGTTGAGTGTATTTTAGATGAGGCTGCATTACAGATCGATGATACCATTCATTCAATGTCTTTTTTTCTTCTTGTCACTTTTTCTTGACAAAAAGTAACCAAAAGTCAAGGCTGAATAATCCTCCTTTGAACTTCTAATCAACGAAATCGACCTTCACCCAAACTCGCTGCGCTCAGACAGTGGGTTGCGGTTTCGATTCCTTATGATTGAAGTTCTACGGGTCGGATTATTAGGCCGGGGAGCTTTGAATTGAAGGGGGTACATAAAATTATTCTGAAGTCAAACTGTTTTGTTAGTTACTGAAATACAGCAACATATATAAATTAAACGTTTATAAGCGTTTAAAACGACTGAAATTTTCGGCAGAATCGTAACTTGAGACTGGGGAGGGGTCGGTGTATTCCCTCGCGAAACTTAATTTAAAATCAAAGATTTTTTTAAGGTAGTTGTTGTTTCTTGCAGTAATTGATTTCTGTCTTGTCACTTTTTCTTGACAAAAAGTAACCAAAAGTCAAGGCTGGCTTCGACAAGCTCAGCCACCTTATTCGACAGACTCAGCCGCTGGATTTCTCAGTAAAGCTAGTCTCAAACATTTGTTGATTTAGGTTGAGTTTATCGAAACCTGATTGAAGTTCTACGGGTCGGATTATTAGGCCGGGGAAACGTTCTCTTTAAAGTTCAACTCAAACTAGGAGTTCAGCTTCTTTTTTGATGTCGGGAAGTTGATTTTAATAGCAGATTGATATTTAAAACATAAATCCACTGCAGTTCTTGCCTAAGCGAGCAGAGAAGCCAATAAATCCGGTTGTTCTTCAATGGCGGTTCCGATCACGACAAGGTCAGCACCGGCATCGAAGGCCGAGCGGATTTGTTCTTTTGTACGAATTCCACCACCTACAATGAGTGGTATTTGGGTGTTCGCGCTCACGGCGCGGATGAGGTCAGTGGGAATTGCTAATGAGGCACCGCTACCTGCATCGAGGTAGATGCATTGAAGTCCGAGCATTTCTCCTGCCATGGCCGTTGCTGCAGCGATGTTTGCCTTGTCGCGAGGGATGGGCTGTGTGCCGCTGATGTACGATGCCGTAGTTGGTTTGCCGCCGTCAATAAGTATGTAGCCTGTGGCGATGGTTTCCAATCCAAGTTCTTTGATCCGCGGAGCGGCAACCACGTGTTGACCGATCAACAAATCTGGATTGCGGCCAGAGATCAGGCTAAGAAACAAGACCGAATCAACGTGCGGAGTAACTTGTGAAGGGTGACCTGGAAAGAGGATAAGAGGCCGTTTTAGTTTTGCCTTTATTTCTGCCACCCGCTTTTCAAATCCACCTTCGGTGATGAGGCTACCGCCGATAAAGACAAAGTCGGGATTTGCATTTTCGATGCTGTTCAGCATGTTCTCATCGAACCTATCCGGATCGATTAAGATGGCAAGTAGTTTTTGGTTCTTGCTTTTGGCTGCCTTTATTTTCTCAAGCATCATAAACGCAAAAGTACATTAACCGAAGTTGGAAAAGTGGAAGTTCAGTCTAAAACCATTGTGATTGTTGTGTAAGTATTTGAATAATAAGCGTGTAGATGGTTTTTTTTGTCGTGGAATTGTTGAGAAGAAGATGCAGTATTTTGTATTGAATTACATCAACTACAGGGCTTAATAGAGCAGATCGGCAGCGAAAGAAGCCATTGGCAGTAGGTCATGGCTGGCACCGTTTACCGACTGATATGTCCAGTTGAATTGTATGCCTGCGGCTTGAGCCTCATTGAATCCCGCGTTGTAAAAATATTGAGCGCGATCAAGTCTGGTGAGGCCTTGTGCATCGGCGAATTCGTTGTGGCGCAGTCCGGGTGAGTCGGGATCGTTGTCGTTGGAGCCTACGATTATTTTCAATTGTGCATTGAAAACCGGCGTTAGATCCGCTGTTTCTGCTGGACTTACGAATAATCCGTACGGAAATATCACATCGTTTGGAACCGTGTACCATCCTGCGGAAGCAGCTACAATTCTGTTGAGTTTGGCATTTGGATTAAAGATTAGAAGTCGGTGTGCGACTTGCGCACCAGCAGAGAAACCAAACAAATCGTATTTCGTGGCGTTGTTGCCTGTAAGTTCTTTGAAGTAATCGAATATCGGATCGAAGACCATGAATGTCCATAACGATTGATCGTTCAATGATGCGGGGGTCGGATTGTCGCCATCGTAGAAAATGTTACACAAATTGTAGGCATCCCCGCCAGGGAAATCATCTTCAGAAAATTGCGGTGAGAGCACGATAAAGTTGAGCAGATTGGCTTTTTCTATAAATGCGTTTCGGGAATAGGCGCCGCTTCTATCATCTCCGTGAAGTGTAATGAGGATCGGAGAATTGATGTCGGCATTTTCTGGGATGTGGTAATATACCTCGATTGATTTATCAGCAAATGGAGCGTAGCCCGTAAAAGTGAATGACCCCGAACCTGTGAGCGCATTTTTTGAAGACACGAGCATGATTTCCTCGTTTTTATCGCAAGAAGTCAATGTGCAAAGCAGGGCGAAGGCAAAAAGAGACAAATATGTTTTCATATTTCGATGCTACGGGAATGCAATGTTCTAAAGAATATCAAACCGTATGCAGTCCAATTACTTAAATTAATCCATACCAATTAAAAGTGTTCGAAAAAGAGATCTGCCATGAGCTGAATTTTCTTCTTCATAGCAGGTGTCCGCACAGAGGAGTATCCTACAATGATGCCGTTTCCGACGGGTCCGTTTATGAAGCATTTGCTGTAAGGGTGGACAACAATTTTTTGGTCTTGCAGGATGGATATGTACTTTGATTCAGATATTTCTGGCGGTAATTCGATGAGTAAATGCAGCACATCGGTTAACGATTCGGAGATGTTGAGTTTTCCTTTGAAGGCGGTGTTGAAAGCTTGCACAAAACCCTTTCTGCGTTCATCTGCGGCTTGTTGCACGTTTTTGATGTGCGTCATCAGCATTTTCTTCTCAATGAATTGATTCATAACAATTTGAATTGAAGGAGAGATGAAGCGATGCGACAATTTTTGCAGGGCTTGCACCGCATTAATCAAGTGGTTAGGGACAATCATATACCCCAAACGGATTGAAGGGTGGAGCACACGGTTGAACGTCCCGAGATAGATTGTACGGTCTTCGTTGTCTAGGCTAAAGAGACTGGGACTTTGTTGATCGCGATGAATGATTTCATGTTCGTAATCGTTTTCGATGATAAAACTTTTGTTTGCCGACGCCCATTCCAGAATCTCGTGTTTCCTGCTCAAACTCATCGGAATGCCAGATGGATAGTGGGCAGAGGGGGTAACGTGAATCAGCTTCGGATGTTCAGTCGTATTTTTCTTTTGAGATGGCACCATGGCGCCTTGCTCATCCAAGTTGAGGGCTTCAATTTTTGCATTCAGACTGCGGAATATTGTGTGCACGTTCGGGAAAGTCGGGTTCTCCATGTACACCGTATCACCAACATTGATGAGCACTTTTCCGATAAGAAATAGCGATTGCAGCGAGCCCGATACGATGATGATTTGGTGGTAGTTGCACTTGAGGTTTCGGCTAATGTTCAGGTACGACGCCAGACTTTTCTTTAGCGATTCAATTCCTGATGAAGGGTAGTAAGACAGCGTTGATGTTTTGATGTTTCGCCAGTAAAGGTTGCTCAAGTTCTTCCAAAGGTTCACTGGGAAAATATCGAGAGGGGGAAGTCCGGGTCTGAATGCTATGCTTTTGTCGTCGGTAGGGTTTATCAGGTTGATGTTCGCCAAAAACGATTTTCCTTCGGAAGAAAGATCAGCGTATTTGTCGGGTGAAATCGGCACTTTACGGATTTCATTTTTCTTTAGAATGTCCAGAATCGCATATCCAGCGCCTTGTTTTGAAGCCACGTAGCCTTCGATGCCCAATAATTCGTAACTTCTCACAACCGAACTTCGAGATATTCCCAGTTCAGCCGCTAGAATCCTTGTCGAAGGCAAGTCATTTCCAACTGGGTAATCGTTGTTCAATATGCCATTCCGGATAGTCTCGTATAGCTTCAAGTATATTCTCTTGCTTGCGTGTTTCGTGTTTTTTCGGTAATCGTTTACGATTCGTTCGAGTAGGACATCCATTTAATTGGTATGCTTAAAAAGTGATTACTGGTATGGTAAATCTAGTAAAAAAAAAGTGTCTTTTGAAGTTGATGAAATAGACATCGTTTTCGAAAGCGCTGAAATTTCAGTCAAAACCCACTTAGTTATGAAAAAAATTATACTCCTTTTAGCTATTGTTTTCGCTGGCGCTCAGATGTCGGCTCAGTTGATCATTAACGAAGTTTTGTACGACCCGTCAGACTCAGGTTTATTGGGTGACGCTAACGGCGACGGGGTTTACAATCAAGAAATGGATTCGTTCATTGAATTCGTCAACATCGGAAATACCAATTTTGATGCAAGTGGCTACGAGATTTGGGATGACATCACCTCTGGTACGTTGAGATACACCATTCCTGAAGGAACGTTTGTACCACCTTTTGGCGCCCTTGTTGTATTTGGCAGCGGTCCGCTTGTTGGTACATTTGGTGGTGCGGTACTTCTCAGCGCAGACGACACCCCATCGAACTTGAACTTCAACAACTCAGGAGAGGTAATCGGCATTAAAAACCCACAGGGTGATTGGGAGTTGACTTTCGACTCAGACGCACTTTCAAACAACCCGAATGAGTCGTACACCCGTACGCCAGACATAACAGGTGATGAAGCTTTTGTCCAGCATGGATCTTTGTTTGTCGATGTCCTTTTTTCGCCTGGAACGATGGCAGATGGCACACCTTTCAATACTGCATTTGTTGTTGAAAGCATCGCTGTAACATCTGAATTAGGGATTACAGAGATTGCAGCGAACCAAGGCACCTTGCAAATGTTTGCGTCGATCCTTCCATTGTTTGCAACCGATCAATCTGTTACCTGGTCGATAGTGAACGTTACTGGTGCTGCAACCATTGATCAAAATGGATTGATGACTGCGGTGGCAGACGGCGATGTAACCGTTGTTGCAACTGCGAATGATGCTTCAGGTATTTCGGGTTCGATGAATATTTTCATTAGCGGACAAACATCAGTTTTGGTGACATCGATTGTTGTTGAAGGAGAAGGCGGTGCTACCACGATTGCAGAGCAGGGGGGTGGACTTCAGATGAGTGCCACTGTTCTTCCTTTGGACGCACAAGATACTTCAGTAACCTGGTCAATTGTAAACGGCACAGGCACTGGAACAATAGATGCAAACGGATTTTTGGAGGCATTAACAGACGGTGTTGTAACCGTTGTTGCAACTGCCAATGATGGCTCAGGTGTTTCAGGTTCGTTGGAGATAACAATCAGCAACCAAGGCGGAAATGTTGGTTCAGCATTTAATCCATTCATCGTTTCCATTTATCCAAATCCGGCCGGTGAGTTTATCAATATCACTTCTACAGATCGGATACTCAGTTATGAAATAATTGGTATCGATGGAAAAGTATTGCAGCGTTCAGGAGCTGTTATGCAGTTAAAAATTGACGTGTCGAAGTTTAATACCGGCGTTTATTTCCTAAAAACGCAGAGTGAAAGAGGAGAGAAGGTGACCCGCTTCATCAAGCAATAAACAAACAATCAACGTCGAAAACGACGATTAATACCGACTGCATTCAATAACCTAACGCGATGATCAGAAGCTCGATATACCTTTTAGCGTTTTCTATTTTTCTGTTTTCGTGTGAAACAGACGATGTGGTTGTTCCTGGCGGAGAAGATGGCCCGACCGTTAGTCTGTCGAGCAACCAAATCAACATCTCAGAAAATGCTGGTGTGGCAACCGTTACAGCTACATTGTCGGCTAGTCATTCGGTAAATGTTGTCGTTAACCTTGATTTTTCTGGTTCGGCTTCACAGAGCGATTACGCTGAGAGTGCCAGCAGCATCACTATTCAAGCTGGAGCGATAACCGGAAGCATGACCATCACCGCCATACAAGACGACCTCGAAGAAGGAAATGAAACTGTTTTGGTTGGTATCGGCACCGTTCAGAACGGCAGCTCAAACGGATTTCAGCAGTTGAGTTTCACCATTGAGGACGATGATGTAGCACAAGTTGCCCAATTGATATTGAATGAGATTTTGTACGACCCATCAAACAATGCCCTCGACGGAGATGCTAATAACGACGGAGTTTACAACCAAGCTGATGATGAATTTTTAGAGTTTGTAAACCTCTCTTCATTGGACTTGGATGTAAGCGGGTACAAGATTTTTGATGATACCGGATACGCTGCCAACATCCCGAATCACATCATTCCAGACGGAACCATTGTGGCTGCTGGCAAAGCGTTGTTGATTTTTGGTGGTGGCACCCCAACAGGTAGTTTCGGAGGAGCGATTGTTCAAACATCCACCTCTGGTGATTTTAATCTCAACAATGCAGGAGATATCGTTTATGTGGTAGACCCTACAGGTTCAGTTTTGATCACTTTTGACATTGAGCCACTTTCGAACAATCCCAACGAATCGTACACCCGCAATCCTGATCTGACTGGCGATTTTGCCCAACATGCATCTGTTGTCGCAGGAGTGTTATTCTCACCAGGGACAAAAACAGACGGTACCGCTTTTTAACGCTTATGACATTCCTTGGTCCATTATTGTCGTTGATTTTCATCGTTGTTGTCGCAAAACTATTGCTCAACAAAGTGTATCCTCATGCCGTTTTGTTGGTGTCGGGATTGCTCATGATGGGCCTCGCTTTGGCACTGAGTTTTGAGATGCCAATCCTCAAATCGCCAACAGGACTGGGGGCATTTGATTTGTTTGCTTTGATCAAAGAGTCGTTCTCCTCGATCAATGCAGGAGTGGGGTTAATGATCATGGCCATTGGAGGATTTGTAGCCTACACGCATAAGATCGGCGCTTCGAATGCCTTGGTGCACCTCGCGATGCGACCACTTCGTGTGCTCAAGAGCCACCCGAATTTAACAGCCGTTTTTGTGATTCCGATAGGACAGATATTGGTTATCTGCATTCCATCAGCA
>JANRAA010000042.1:1864-8921 GCA_030728235.1 Flavobacteriales bacterium | reverse complement strand
GGTAGGATCAGGCACAGTGTACCAACCTGAATTGGCTGCAATTGCTCTATTAACAGAAGTAACGCTAGTAAACATTATGAATCGATGCACAAACTGCCCGCCAGCTGAATGTCCAAACATCTCATACTCTGTAGTCAAATTCCCAACATCCGACTTGACAAAGTCGAAAAGCGGTTCTATCAGCGAAAATGTCCACTCGGATTCTGGATTTGTATTTCCAAAAGCATCCAAAATATTTCCTTCCATGTATTGATCGCTACCCGGATAATACTCTTCAGAAAACTCTGGAGCAATAACTATGCATCCATACAAATCTGCACTTGAAATCCATGCGTCGCGATACTCGGCGGCATTTCTGTTGTTCCCGTGAAAAACAAAAACGATTGGCATTTGAGAGATGTTTCCTTGTGGAATATAGTAGTACACCGTTATTGGCTTATCACTCAACGGTTGATAACCGCTATATGCAAACGAACCAAGACCTTCTTGCAAGAAATCCATAGGTGCAAGTTCCTGACATGTTGTTCCAAACGAGCTTAGGAAAGCGAGCAGATCTCCAGAGTTGACAACGCTGTCGTTATTTAAATCAGCAGGACAATCATTGCCGAACAGGCAAGAATTATCATCTGTCGTAGCGAGCGGATTGTAGTTATTGGCAGCAAGGTAAACGCAGCCTAAAATTGTGCAAGATCCATCGTCAACATTCGCTAAGGGGTTGTAATTATTTGCAATGGGATTGGTACATCCAGAAATGATAAGGTAGTTATATGTCCCAATCGGAAAAGGAGAACTCGCCTGACTATTCTGCGTTGTCCCACTAAAAACACCCAACGCGCTGACCTCCCAATTCGAAAGTTGAAAAGCAGCTCCATCGGGTCCCGTTTCATTGTTGCGGTGCGCCCAGCCTAAAGTATACTCCCAACCTGCCCCATCACCAGGCACATCAATTTGCCCGAAAGTATCGATTACAATTCCATTTTCAAATAATTCAATGGCATCATTCCCATTGAAATTACAAGCCAAACCACCATCAACAAAATTTGCTGAAAACCCGAAAAAGCTGGCAAATGAAGCTCCGTCATTAACCACATAAATAAACTCACCCGCGAATACCGAACCACCAGAAAAATTGTACTCTACACCATTGGTGCCCAATCCGTTGTTTGCACTTCCAACGCCATAGATACTAAGATCAGAAACATCATTCACAACGTACAACTCAAGTGCTTTTGGCGTACCTGCCACTGGGCCGTGCATGACTCCAGTTAGAATTAGGCTCGGTGCTTGCAACGCAAACGTGCATGCAGACCCAAGCACGATTACAACTATGCGCCACGTTATAATGTCCATGGTCTTCATAATCCGCGATATCTATTTCTCGACATTTTTGCCGAATAAGTTTTAAAAGAGAAGGGCGCCAAAAAACGACGCCCTCCAACTTTTGTAGTTAGCTATTCGATTCCTTTAGTTACAAATAGTACCAAATGACCCTAAGAATGAAAGCAAGTCAGATGAATTGACTACGCCATCGGTATTGATATCAGCAGGACAGTTATTTGGATCTTCGAACACACATGACAAATCGTCAATTGTTGCTGCGGGGTTGTAGTTCGTTGCTGCAGGGTAACGACAACCAGGCACAACACAAGAACCATCATCTGCGGTAGCCGCAGGATCGTAATTGGTTGCGGCTGGATTGGTGCATCCAGGCACCGGACAGTTCGCATCGTATGCACCGATATTATATGGACTAGCTGCTTCAGCATTTGTTGCCACTCCAGAATAGGTATTCAAGGGAGCAAGGGTCCAGTTAGCCTCAATAAAGCCGCCGTCAGGACCAGTTGCACAATTGCGAGTTGCCCACGTAAGCACATACTCCCAAGTAGTCCCTGTGCCATCCACATCTGCATACCCGAATGCATCAGCAACTTGTCCATTTTCGAAAAGCTCTACGGTATCGTCGCCGTTGAAGTTCAAAACAGTTGTCTGATAATCGGCTGCAAAACCAAAGAATGAAAGGAATACTGCCGCATCGTTTGCCAAATAAATAAAGTCTCCAGCGTTCGCTGAAACTGCTGGGAAAGAAAACTCGATTCCATCAGTTCCTGTGCCATTACTAGCTACTCCAATTCCATAAACACTTAAATCTGCAATGTTTTCTGCTACATAAATTTCAATGGCTTTAGGTGTTCCAGCAGGGTACATTACACCAGTGAGTACAAGACTATTTGTAAGAGGAATAAGTGTACCAGCACAACCACAACCTGCTTGAATCACATCACCAGTGGTAAATGGATTACCGTCGTCACAGCTATCACCTTGGAGGATGCAAGACCCATCATCAATAACAGCAGCCATGTCGTAGTTGCAGGCCGATGCGTTGGTACAACCTTCAGCCGGACAAACCTGTGAATATGCCCCGAGAGCAAACGGCAATGGAGAACCAGCATTGGTTGTCTGACCTGTATAGGTGTTATTTGGTGCAATTGTCCAATTCGATTCTACAAACACATCACCATCAGGACCCGTCGAACAGTTTCTGCTCGCCCAAGTGATTACGTATTCCCATGTTGTTCCCGTACCATCAATGCTCACTTCTCCGAACACATCGATTACCTGTCCCAATTCATAAACTTCTATAGCATCGTCTCCATTGAAGTTTACTGACGCCGATTCATAAGTCGTTGTAATGCCATAGAATGCTTGGCACTGAGCGATGTTGTTAGTAACATAGATGAAATCACCTGCGGTGGCTGCATCAGCGGGGAAGGCGTATTCTTGTCCTTCTGAACCACCACCATTGTTCGCTACGCTAAATCCGTAAACACTCAAATCAGGAATGTCGTTCACCACATACAACTCAATGGTTTTACCAGTTGCTCCCGGGTACAATACCCCAGTTAAAATTAAGCTATTTGATGTAGGAGGGAAAACTCCTGCGCAAGAACAATCTCCTTGAACAATATCTCCTGTTGAATAAACATTTCCATCGTCACAAGCATCCCCAGGGAGAATGCATGAACCGTCATCAACTGCAGCAAGTGCATCATAGTTGCAAGCTGCTGCGTTGGTGCATCCTACAGCAGGACAAACCTCAGCAAAACTAGCTACTGGGAAAGGTTGAGGAGTGGTCGCATTATCAACTTGTCCTAAAAACGCATCCAAAGCACCAAATGTCCAATTTGCCAAAACAAACACACTTCCATCGGGACCAGTTGCACAATTGCGCACAGCCCAGCTATTTGTGTATTCCCAAGGCTCACCAGTACCGTCTACTGCGATATCACCGAAGGTATCGATAACGGCTCCGTTCTCGAAAATCTCAAATGCATCGTCACCGTTGAAGTTGATTGCTACACCCGCATCGGTGTAGTCGGCAGCAAATCCAAAAAATGCATCAAAAGCTACAAGATCATTGGCCACATAGATAAATGAACCGGCAGTGACTGCATCGGCAGGGAAGGTATATTCCTCACCGTCGGTTCCTCCGCCGTTACCAGCTGATCCAATTCCGTAAATACTCAAGTCGGCAATGTCATTCACTACATAAAGCTCAATTGCCTTTGGCGCTGCTCCTGCGTAAATTATACCAGTTAAAATCAAACTATTACTAGTTAATACCGGTGTTCCTGCACAGGTACAGTTGGCTTGAATAAGGTCGTTCTCCGTGCCTGAATTTCCATCGTCACAAACATCGCCTATTAGAACACAGCTTCCATCATCGGCTACTGCTGCAGGATCGTAGTTACATGCAACTGGGTTGGTACAGCCTGGAGCCGGACAACTTGGAACATAAGCCCCAATTGAGAATGGCTGTGCTGAAGCGGCATTTGATGCTGCACCGCTGTAGTTGTTTAGGGGTGCTACATTCCAATTTCCAAGGGTAAATACTGAACCATCTGGTCCTGTGCCACAAACACGTGCGGCATAGCTTAGGTTATAGTCCCACGGAGTTCCTGTTCCATCAACGTTGATGTCTCCAAAGATGTCTATTACAGTAGCACCCTCAAAAAGCTCAATTGCATCGTCGCCGTTGAAATTCACTGAGGCCGATTCATAGTCTGCTGAACCTCCATAAAACGTTGTATAAGTTGCAAAACTGTTGGTTAGATAGATAAACTGACCTGCTGTTGCAGCATCAGCAGGAAAGGTGTACTCAATTCCGTCGGTTCCTCCGCCGTTGTTCGCCACTCCCATTCCGTAAATGGAAAGATCAGGAATGTCGTTCACAACATATAACTCGATGGTTTTTGGCGTCGCTCCTGGATAAAGTATCCCCGTGAGGATCAAATCCTGCGCACGCAGCATGCATGTCGACGACAGCAGCAGCAGGCTTGTAATTAAGTATTGAATTTTCATGACTAGTGATTTTGGTTATTAAACTTTATAGTAGTTAGAATCGTACTTGAAACATTATATTCCCTTGAATGGTCTTGTCTGCACGTAAATCAGAGACTTGAGAAACAGACCCATGAAGCTTCAGATTATTTCCTTTCAGATATCTTGAAAAGCCAAGCGTCAGTTCACTCATCTCTCCGATTAAAGAATTGGTATTGAACTCAAATTCGGGCTGCACTGCGGCATATCTTAAATCCACGCCGTATCCGTTTTTGGTTGTGTAACCCAAACTACCGTTGTACCCTCTGCCCAATGCTAAAAACTGACTTATCTGAGTAGGCAAAAGTGGCGCTTGACCAAGTTGGTCGGTATACGTTTGTTGAAGCGAGGTGGCGGTAGCAATGACATACTCTCCCAAAAGAGAAAATCCTTTGAACTTAAATAACATATCGCCATACACTTTACGATAATCTGGCAACTGAACCGACCCTTCAACGTTGTAGATGTAAAAATCGCCATGTCCCTCTCCTGTCATGCCACTAGCGCCATCGTTGTAACTGGCTGCAGCACCAATTACAAGTTTCGGCTTTTCTTCATGCGCTAGATCTGCAATCACCTGTCGGTTGTTGCCTGTGAATTTACCTAGTGGATAAATATCAACTCTAGCAGCATATTTCAACCCGCCTAAATCTACATCTCTTGAGTCTGAACCAAACGAATTACGACCATCTCCGGAGGTTATTGCTATGGCAGGTTCTACAATAAATTTTTCACTTCCAAAACTCGAATTGATGAACAAACCGAATTCACGACCTGTACGACTGTACGCTGTACTCAACAAACTTCGATTCATAAACTGAAGCTGATCTTCCATCACCAACATCTCTCTGTTGTTTCCAATGGTTTGCTTCTGACCGAAGGTGATAGAAGTTGTTGGATGCACTTGATAAGCTACCCATGCATCAAGCAAGGCTTGGGCAGAACTAAAGTCGACTTGAATGAAAAAATTGACTTTCTCATTCACGGCTTTGCCGGAGATGTTGAAATATGAGCGTCGAGCATTCAGAAAATAATCAGCTTCGTTGTCGTCTGTTTTCATAAATCCAATCGATGGCTGCAACATCCCTCCAATACCGAATTGATAAGCTCCGTCTTGAGTCGCAATCTGCAACCCATTGCCAAGTTCAAAACCCACACTTGCGGCTGAACCGTCGTCTTGCGCCGCAGATGTCGCATGCAATGCAACAAAAAACGCAACAGCAAAGAGTGCCTTATATATCTGATTTATAGTCATTGTTTCTTCTGTATAAATTCTCCTTTGAGCCTATAAATAGGAAGTTCATCGCCGATTTCAACTTTCAACAAGCCGAATGAAACGAAGCTGTTCTTGGCCTCTGGCTCAAAGAGCTCAATCGCGAGATTTGATTTGGGCTGTTCCAATAACAATAGCTGTGTGCCTTCTGGAAATTCTTTTCTTGATAGCTCGATCGATGTAGTTACTTGCTGACGAAATGCACCTTCATACTTTTCCGAATCTTGACTGGCTTCTGTAACGAGGTATTTCTCTACATCCAAAAAATGGGGATCATCGAGCGATGTTAGTGTGAATCCCAATGCTAAAAGTTTTTCTGACAAGTCAGGATGTCCGGGCAAAAGGACGTATCCAAGAGGTCTTGTCCGACTCAGAATGGCAGTTGTTTTTAAGGCGTCGTGCAGAATGACGTCGAGCGTAATCTCTTCATTATTATCCAAATCGATGAATTGAATTTTGGCGTCTAACTCCTCCGATTTGCTAGTAACTACGGCATCTCCAGTATTCAAATTCGATTGTTGCAATACTTCTTTGATTCCGTCCACATTCGCTGCAGTTGTTCTCAGAAACGACATAGCAACGAGGTATCCGCAATGAACTCTGCGGGTTAAGGATGTCCGGTTCAAACCTACACCACGGACTTCAATCAGGGCTGAAATGGTGTTTCGCAGTGCGAAAGATGTAGCACTTGATCGTGCATTCGACGATCCTTGATGGAAATGTGTATGTCCGCTATGATCTTCGGTAGAGAAGTAATCGTGATGTCTGAAACCATTCCTGTCCATTGTCTTCTCGGCATCTGAAATGAAAACGTCTTGCGTATAATCTCTCAAGATTTGCGGCACATTCAGGTTTCCAGAGTATAAGAACATGACGTCATAGATGGATGTCACTCCAAAGGTGCTCATCCTCGCATAATCCGCCCTGTATGGGCGATACTCATGGAAATCGACGGCTACCTCGGCTCCAAATGCGTTGAAGGCTTTCTTCAAAACCATGGTTTCTGGCGCCATCAATTTTGTTTGATCTCTATTCAAATCAAGTCCGTTGGCAGCATACCGATTTTGCTTTTCAAAACCGTCGATATTCGCCATGGGTATCATACCCAACTCAATGGTATTCAGCAAACTGGTGCAGCTATCGTTGTTGAGCAGTTGATCCAATAAAAAAAGCATCGCCTCTGTGCTTGCAGGCTCATCGCCGTGAAGTCCGCCCTGCATGAAAACTTTGACTTTCTTTTCTTTGGATTCGGGATTGGTCAACACAACCATCGGAATGTCTTTTCCTTCTTGACTTTGACCAATGACCGACATCTTCGCCATGTTCGGATGGGCAGAAACAAGCCCATTCAAAAAAGCCATCATTTCTGAATGGGTGGTAAAACCTTTCTTTTTAGCGAATGCAGGG
>JANRAA010000042.1:0-1854 GCA_030728235.1 Flavobacteriales bacterium | reverse complement strand
ATCTGGATGTTATGATCGGGAAAAAACGTCTCCGTAACCTTCTTTGTTTGAGGGTTCAATTGCGCGCACGAAACCAAAGGCAATAGCAAAAACAATATGAGCCAGTTTTTAATCATCAAAATGCAATTGAGGTTAAAAAATGTCCGAGTATCAAATGTCCACTTATTGGATTTCCGAGGATATCCAATGAACCTTCATTCAAGGTCACGTAGCTCACGGAAGCTTGAATCTTAACCCCGTAATTGCGACTTAAATATTTGCTCACGCCAAGCGCATAGGTGTTTGGTCGATTGTAAAAAGTGCCGTTTCTCAGGAAAGAATACTCATCAGCATCCAAATGGGTATAGCGCGCATCAATCGAAAACAAACTTTTAAATATGTAACCAACTTGGATGTTGTATCCAGAGCCCAACATCATTCTGTTTTTCACATAGTTCTCGACGTCTTGCACACCATCGACATCAAAAACTGTTGAGGTGGTTCCGTCAACGCGAACGCGTTGCGTGATGTCGTCGGGAACATTGGCAGCGGTTTGTACAAATTCTCCAAGAACGGAGAATCCTTTGTATTTAAACATCAAATCGATACCAACCTTTGAGAAATCAGGAAGTGATTCTTGCAATGAGTCGTTGAGATACAATATTGCTCCACTTTCTCTTCCGCGGCGGCTGCTCATGCCTTTGTTGTAGCTGGCATTTACACCAATCACCAACTTTGGCGACAACTCACGCATCATATCAACCTCCCTAAATTGTCCGAGGTTTGAAAACAGTCCAAATGGCAAGAAATCAATCCTACCGCCTACCTTCAGTCCACCATGGTCGGCATTGAATGCGTTCAATCCATCGCCGTTGGTTAGGGTGAAGTAGTTTTTGAAATAAGCCCCTCCTTTGGTGCGAATATCTCCTTGAAAGAAGAGACCAAATTCGCGGATGGTGCTGAAAGCAGAGGTAAGCGGACTTCTTTCGACAAGTTGTAAAGACTGTGAAGAAACGGTTAATCCGCGATTGTCGGTGGGTGTTGCTTTTTGTCCGAAAGCGAGCTTTACTCTTCTCGTGAAGTTGTACGACACCCAAGCATCGAGTAAATAGGTGGCGTTTGCCAAATCAACCTCCGGCGTTCCGCTTAAGTCTACCTGCAGACGGTAGTCGATCTTTTCGTTTACTGCATCACCAGAAATCTCAAGCCTCAATCGACGCATGCGAAACCGCGTGTACGAATTGCGATCTAAACTGGTATCGCTGTAAATGGTGGTTTCAGAAAAAGGCTGGGCATAGCCCCGAAAGGTCAACGCATAGTCATTCGACGAAAATGTAAGTCCTTCCCCAAAGGTGTACTTATTCAGCACGGGCTTTTGCGCCTGAACTGAAAAGCCAATCAAGCAAAATAACACTGGTAAAATCGCAGATACTATTTTACGTGCCATGGCTGATCTTCGGGTTCGTAATTGCCTTTCACCAAAACGGTTTTATCTTCCATCATCAGTACGCCTTTGGCGATGACGTCATTCAATTCCATGTTATTGGTAAAGCAGCAGAAATCGGCATCACAGCCAACTTTAATTCTTCCTTTATTTGCCAGTCCAAGATTTACAGCCGGATTGGTCGTAACGAGCTTAATCGCTTTTTCAATCGGCAATCCTCCTTTCTGAATGAGGTCTACAACCTCTTTCAAATTTGCATCAATAGGAGCTCGCCTCACTCCAACTACCTTCCCTGATTCATCTCGTTTGTCTAGCCCAGCATTGCCATCGGTGCTAAATGTCATCTTGTCGATTGAAACACCTTGCTCTAAAGCATACAAGACAGCGAGATATGGCGCTGTGTATTTCGATGCGCCCGTAGTGATGTCGAT
>JANRAA010000041.1:4072-9072 GCA_030728235.1 Flavobacteriales bacterium | reverse complement strand
TCAAGGTACGCCAAAAATTTTCAGGAATGTGTTTCGTTGCATCGTGTCTAAAACCATCGAGTGGATAGTTCTCAATCCAAAACAGTGCACTATCAGTCATCGCGTCAGCAACAATAGGATTCTCCAAATCTAGTGTGGCCAAAAAGGTATCGAACCAAGTCGTCAAGCGGTATTCATCCCATCTTTCGGTATTCATGGTGCCGTCAGGAAGATAGAGGGAGGTGGCCCAATCGGGGTGTAGTTTGTAGACAGGGTGGTTTTGGTGGACGTGGTTAGCTACATAATCTACAATAAGATTCATGTCGTGCTTGTGAGCGTCATCTATTAAAGTCCGAAACGATTTATCTGTGCCGAAATGAGGGTCTATTTGAGAAGATGAAATCGGCCAATAGCCATGATAACCCGAAAAGGTGCTTGTTATTCCCTTGTCCCACAATCCCCATGCGCCTTCGGCATTCAAGGTGATTGGAGAAATCCACAGTGTATTCATTCCAAGGCTATCAAAGTAGCCCATATTTAGACGGTGATCAATACCTGTGAAATCGCCGCCTTTGTGATTTGCTTTTTCGTTTATCGTAGGGTCGTTTACAGGAGCATTGTTCGTGCTATCACCATCCGCGAAGCGATCAACCATAAGGAAATACATGATTGAATTGTGAAGGTCGCTGCGTGTTAAATCAGCAGGATTAAGAATTGGTTTATCAAAATGAAGCGGTATCATGACATCATCGCCAATCGATTTGTCGGTGCATGTCCATATGCGAATGGTGCTGCGTTCAATGTTTTTGGCCAAATCAGGAATAGCGATTTTGTGAATTTCATTTTTCGCCATTTGAGTTGTGCCTATCAATTTATCTTCCCACCAAATGAAAGTGGTACCGTCCATATCACTTGATATTTTCAAAGAATCGTTTTCTATTTCAACATCGAGAACAGGACGTTTCTCATTTGGATTTCCAATTGTAAGTGCCGAATTCATGGCTCCTTGTCCGTTATCCAGTTGATTTTCGTTGTTTGGATCCAACATCCAATTTCCATCTTCTACAATCTTGTATTGATACACGGCAGGGTCAAGTGTAAGCGAGGTCGACCAGGTTGTGCCATCAAAAGTCAGCGGGGTAGCTGACGGATTCCAGCCGTTCATACTTCCTGCAAGAGCTACGTTTTTCACTTCTTTACTTGTTGCGACGTATGAGAAGTCGAAACTAACTTTCTTTGATTTGAAAACAGGGATTTGGTAGGTCGATTTATTGTGTGTCACCTCCAGAGCAGAGATAGGCGAATTCGGGTTGAGCGTAAAGGTTATAATTCCAAGCGAATCGACATCCAACGTATCATTATTGAATACAGCTACAAACGGTCCAGTTTTAGCGAAGTAGTCGGACAGGTAAATCACCGTTGTATCGGGTTGCAGGCGGATAGGTGATGCCAGTCCAGGCAGTTCGTCGGTATGCGTTTCCGGCGTCGAGGTTTGAGGTGAGGAGCAGGCTATGAGGGCTATGAGAGGGAGGAGGAGGAGTTTGTGCATTCTATCTGAAATGTTAGATTCAAAGAGTTATCCGCAATTGAACTGTAGGGGGAAATAGTTCGATTGCGGATAGGTTTTAAAGTTGTTTGATGAGGGGTGTTTTCTTTGTGGTAATACTATCAGTTTCTCGACCTAAAACTATTATCCGCAATTGAACATGATGTCCAAAAGTTCAATTGCGGATAATAAAATGGCTGCTTAAAAAGCAGCCATTCAATTAGTTACAATTTAAAATCGAAATATTCTCCGTCAACGGCAATCCCGAATACGTAAACCCAGGTCGATACACCCGCATGATGATTTCATCTATCTGCATGTCTGCTGGCACTGCCTCGAAAAAGTCGCGAGCAATGAATATAAACCTGAATTTCCCAGGCTCTCCTGCAATTGGTTCCATCTGCAACTCGGGTGTGCTGGTGGTCATCGCCTCTGCAACATATGGGTAGATGTTGAATATTCCTGACTTCGCTGCTAGGTATAAATAGCATTCATCATCAGACATGTTCTGCAATCCTGCAATGGTCTCTTGAGTGTTGTCGTATGTTATGCTAATGAAGTCATCTTCTTGTCTGATTTCAGGGAATACGCAAACCCTGCGGTCACATAACTTCGGAATAACTACAATAGATAAATCTTCACTCTTAGCTTCACCATCGTATTCACCTGAATATGCATTGCCATCTTTCAATTTTGCTAGACAAGAAATGCCATTGGCGAATAGTTGAGCGCCATCTACACCATAAAACTCAGTTGGTACAAATGATATGGTGTACAACAACTCTCCGACTTTCGTCATTTTGTTGTCCTCATTCGAATTGCCCCAATCGCCATTTCCACCAACTGGCCCAGCTGGTT
Source organism: Flavobacteriales bacterium (assembly GCA_030728235.1). Lineage (GTDB taxonomy): Bacteria > Bacteroidota > Bacteroidia > Flavobacteriales_D > Sanyastnellaceae > RI-182. Next base: position 6,689 of record JANRAA010000041.1, on the reverse strand, counting down.
GCCATGTCCAGATATATACGTCGTCATCAGGATGGTCTGTCAACATCGCTTTCAACGCGTTGTTTTGAGTACCATCCGAAGATTGGTTCATATCGATGTATATCGTTACTTCTTCAGAAGCATCTGTTGGCGAAGGAAGTAAGTAAGCTGTTTGGGCGCTAGCAATGAACGATACAAACATCAAGGGTAGTGCTATGATATTTTTCATTTCGCTTAGTCTTGTCTTGTGAATTCAAAGGTGTAAACCACTGTTGGTATGGCATCGGCTGTGTTCAAACTACAACCACGCGGCAATTCAATGCTCATGGTCTGATCAAATGACCGCACTACGCTTCCCAAATTGAATTGCAATGTGTCTGTTTCACCATAAAGAAGCAAGTAACTTGGGTACTCTTCATTGTCAAATCCCCATGTGCCGCTTGTGCCAAAGTAGTTTTTCCCAAATTCAATGTCCGTTTCATAGGTGCGACCGGCTTTGGTAAAGGTAATCTCCAAAGGTGTGATCCCATCTTTGATGTAGAATCGACTTAAATCTCGCTTCTCTTGAATAGGGTTGTTCAAATCGGTTTGGCTGAAAGAAGTCAATTGCCACTTGCCCGCCATACCTGAAACTTTATCGAATGGTTCGCCTAGCTCACCTTCAATGGTCTTCTTACATGAGCTCAATGAAAGAACTCCAAGTAAAATGAATAAAATGGATATCTGTGTTTTCATGATTCTTTAATTACAGCCACCTTCTTCGTTCAAAATAAAGCCTGCGGCAGATGTTTCACCATTAGGGAATTGCAAAGCCATACCCGGACAATCCCAAGGTGCGTTGCGAACAGTAATAGCTTCTCCTTGTGTTCCTCGTCTTTTCAATTGGTCAATCCATGTGCCTTCGCAAAGTGTTTCTTTCCAAAGTTCCAATCTGGCGAATTCAATCACATCGGCGCCGCTGGCGCTAGGATCTACATCAAACAATCCTTCACCAAATGCTCGGTCGCGAATTGAGTTGATATCTCCAATGGCAATGTCTAAATCTTGATTCAAGTGTCCGAGTGCTTCGGCTCGAATCAACATCAATCCTGTCAAATGAATTACCGGGATGTTGTAATACTCTTTGTTGTTGAACCTCGTTACTTTATGAAAAGCACCGTCACTTGAAAACCAGTCGTTGCGCGCATCCGACGGAGTTTGTTGCATGGTTGTTACAACCGATCCACTGAATGTCAATGTCGGATTGGCATTGTTATCAGAACGATAGTTATCTCTAAACCCTTCACTGCGAATGTCCAAGATGTTGCTCACAATCCCGAAGATGGTTTCACTGTTAATTGCATCTTGCTCGTATCGATCAAGGTCCGTATCCAACGTGAATGTGTTCGATCCGATGACTTCGTTGGCATACGATACAGCTGTTGTGTAGTCAGACATTTGGAAGTACACTTGAGCCAAAAGAGCTGATGCAGCGTATCTATTCGCGTATACGCCATTGCTAAGTGGCAAGTTAGCACGCGCGAATTCTAAATCTTCAATGATGAAGTCGTACACTTCTTTCACAGTAGATCGTGGCAAAGGCTCTTGGCTGGCTACACGACGAATCGGAATGCCGAGGTGACTGTTGTCGGCTGTGTAGTTGTATGGTTGTGCCCAAAGTTTAACAACTTGAAAATGGCATAAAGCGCGAATAAATCGGACTTCAGCTTCCATTCTGGTTTTTTCTGAAGAGGATAGATCTTCAATCAAATCGAAGTTGTCGATCAAGGCGTTACCACGATATACAGCACGATAAAAATCGGTGTAGACACCATTGGTAAACGATGTGAAAAAGTTTGTCTCGCGGTTCCATACCGATACGTAATCGTTGTTGTTTTCCGGAATAGCGAGGTTCTCTGTCAACAATTCCCCAACGTTCTGAACTCTTCCGTCATAGAGGTTTCCCAGTACGTCGTAGTTCGAATTGAGCATGCGTTGTGCATCATCCGCTGTTTGAAGCGCATCTACTGCAATAACAACATCCCCAGGTTCAAACTCGAGCAGTTTGTCGCAGCTAGTCATTGTAACTACTGCGGTCAATGTTATGATTAAATGATTGATTTTCATAGCAGTAAGTTTAGAATGAGAAGTTTATGCTCAAGTTGTAAGAACGCTCTTGCGGTGGTGTCAAGTAAGTAACGTTCGGACTCAAGTTTCTGTCTTGAGCATTTTCAAAGTCACGAACCACCTCTGGATCTAGTCCTGGGAAGTTTGTAAGCGTGAACAAGTTGGTTACGTTGAATACAACTCTGAACGAGCTAAACTTGAAGTTCTTGATCTTCACATTTGGTATGTTATATCCCAAAGATAAATTGCGCAAGCGGATGTAAGACGCATCGTAAACAAACAAGCTGGTGTTCCACCAAGGGAAGCCTGAAGGTAAACCATAGGTTGTTTCGTCAAGTGTCAATACAGGGAATGTAGATTCGTCTCCAGGCTGTCTCCATCTGTCAAGAACCTCTGTGCGCATATTCCAATCGGTAACAACACCCAATTGGCGTTTAGACGATGAGTCGAAAATTTTTGCACCAATGCTGTATGTCATCAAAGCACTTAGGTCCCAATTCTTCCAGCTAAAGGAGTTTGTAATAACTCCCAC
>JANRAA010000041.1:0-4062 GCA_030728235.1 Flavobacteriales bacterium | reverse complement strand
GGCAAACCGTCACCTACATACTTGCGAATAGCGTTGTCGTAATCATATGTCTCATTGCCATCTAGATCGAGGTATACAGGCAATCCGTTATCTGGGTCTACGTGTGAAAATTCTACGAGGTAAAATGATCCCACTGGTTTTCCAACTATCACTCGTGAGTCGTTGGTGCCACCTGAAACAGCGTCTGGGGTGTAATTGCCTATGTCTACAAGCTCGTTGTAGTTGCGTGCGATGTTGAAGTCTGTTGTCCAGTTGAACTTACCTACAATGTTGCGCGTCTTAACTGCAAATTCTACCCCGCGGTTGAGAATCTGAGCTACGTTGTCCCAGTAATTCGTGAATCCGGTGCTTGGTGGCACGTTCACATTCAAAAGTACATCGCGACTCATTTTGTGGTAGTACGACAGTTCGAAACTTACACGGTCGTTGAACATGCCCATTTCCAATGCCATATCGAACGTACGAGATGTTTCCCATCTCAAATCAGGATTTGCTAACTGGAGCGGGAAGGTGATCGGTTGTTGATTGTACAAAATACCGTTGTCAACCTGAGAGAAGGTTCCAAAACGCGCATAATCCGGAATCGCAGCATTACCAGTGATTCCATAGCTTGCACGAAGTTTCATGAAGTTGATTCTCTCAATTCCTTTCATGAAGTTTTCCTCGCTAATGATCCATCCCGCTGAAAGCGATGGAAAGAATCCGTATCGGTTGTTACGCCCAAAACGTGAAGAACCATCTATACGCGCCGTTCCTTGGAAAACGTACTTGTCTTTCAACGTGTAGTTAACACGGCCGAAATATGATAGGAACGACCATTGAGATGGATTGTTTGCTGTGCGAAGCGCTGCATCAAGGTTTTCTCTCAATGAGTCGACCTCATAAATCGGTCCTGTAACGTCTTGGAAGAATAGACCATAACCATAGCTGTCAGAGCGTTGAAACTCGCTACCAACAAGGAAATTGAATTTATGATCCTCACCCAAATCCCAAAGGTAGTTGGCCGTTCCACTGTAGTTCCAGTTTAGTACATAGTTCGCATAGCGGTTGGTCGATCCAAGGTCGGATGATTGAGATAGCGCTCCTGGATTGTAAACATCCTCACGCAAGTGCATGTAGTCGAAACCTCCGCTTAATTTGATAGTTAAATTCTTGATTGGCGTAATCAAAGCGCTCAAATTGTTGATTGAGCGGTCTTCTGTATTGCGCCACTTCTTTAAATTCTGAACTGCTACAGGGTTCTTACCAGAAAACAAGAAGTATTCGCCAGCTTCATGAACCACATTGCCATCAGAATCCAATTCATCTTCCTCATACTGAATAGGGTAGTAGGGTAGTGCTGTCGACATTGCATCTCCCAATCCACCTGACCAAGCGACATCCACTCGGTGATTCAATCCGCGGCTAGCGCTGGTAGAAAATAGAACTTTTAAGTACTTATTCACGGTGTAGTCGAAGTTCAATCTCCCGCTTATACGCTCGTAGCTGTTTCCTTGAAGAAATGAACTGTTGTCGTCGTAGGAGATACCAGCATACAAGGCGTATTTTTTGCCGCCTTTGCGGACACCAAAATTGTAGGCTTGCTTGAATCCTACGCCAATTGTTTCGTCTACCCAGTTTGTATTGGTCTTTTGAGCTTTCTTGAAAGCCAATTCTCGTGTTTCAGCATCGTCGCTGGCAGATGAGAAGTTAGGTAACCAGACATACCCTGTTCCACCGTCATTTTCCCAAGCTTCTTGACGAAGTGTAAGGTACTCATCGGTTGAAAGCATGTTTGGAAGCGATGCAGGCGTTGAAATACCAAAACGAGAACTAAAATCGTATTGAGTTCCTTGGGTACCTCTCTTAGTCGTAATAAGGATAACACCATTCGCACCGCGTGATCCATAAATACCGGTAGCTGCAGCGTCTTTTAAGATCTCAACAGATTCGATGTCGTTTGGATTGATGGTAGCAAGTGGGTTGTTATTCAATGCACCACTGTTTCCACGAAGAAAATAATCTTGGGTGATTGGAATACCGTCTACAACATACAATGGGTCACCACCAGCTGAAACTGAAGCAACACCGCGCACGCGAATGAGTGAACCAGCTCCTGCAACACCAGAACCTTGTGATACTTGTACACCTGCTGCTTGTCCTTGAAGCGCTGCTTCGAAAGAAGGTGTAGGCATTGAAGTAATGGCCTTACTTTCAATCTTGGCAATCGAACCCGTAACTTCTCTTCTCCGTTGCACACCATATCCAACTACAACTACGTCGTCGAGGAAGACGGCGTCTTCTTTAAGTGAGAAATTCAATGTAACGGTCTCTCCAACTCCAACTGTCACTTCTTTGGATTGCTTGGTATAACCGACGAATGTTACGTCGATAACATTCTTTCCTGGTTTGACTTTCAGTTCATAAGTGCCATCTATACCGGTTGACGCACCAGTTGTTGTCCCAGAAAGTACAACGCTGGCTCCAGGTAATGGACCTTTTGCATCTGAAATGACACCTTTAACCGTTTGCGCTGAAAGTCCAGCAGCAAACAGCACGAAAAAGATGCTCAATACTATTCTTAATCGATTCATTAGTTTTGGTTTATAAGGCTTCTCAAACTTAATATAAACGTGCATTAACTGCTCTTGCCGAAAATTAGTTTTTAATCACGATTAGCGCAGTACGTCTTGAAATACCATCGAAAACTTCTAGCAGGTATGTTCCATCAGTTAGCGTAGGAAGGGTGATGAAATTTCCGCCGAGGTTGTCAGTTCCATTTTGGCGGACGTTGAATACACTTCTTCCTGTGATGTCATAAACCTGAATAAAGAGAATCTTACTGGCAGCGCCAGGGATGTGGAAGTTGATTTCTCCGTTGCTCGGGTTAGGGTAAACGAGCATGTCTTGAGCAACAATGATTTCATCTAGTTCTGTGCTCAAATCAGGAGTAGGAAGCTGAACATCCGTGTAAACGTGATATTCTCCCGGCGCGAACGACATTGCAGCGTTCAAGTCTGTAACGTTTATTGCATCTCCTGTTAGGTAATCGTACCACGTGCCTGTATTCTGAAAACCAGGAACCATGTTGATGGTGCTCACGTCGAAATTCCCGACGATGGTTACGTTCATGGCGCTGCTGTTCAAGTGAACTCGCTTTCCAAATCCACCCAAGTCGATATTGAAATCAGAGGTCATGAAAACCGGATAGTCGGCTTTCAGGTTTGCCAGAGCAGCTGTCACTTTGTACAAGCGTTTTCTCGCTTCCACATCCAAGTAATCCCAGCGAATTGGTTTCGGATCTGTTCTGCAACTTTCATTGATAGTGCCATTGTTGCAGTAATTGATGCTGTATTCATAGCCAAGCTCACCGAATTGCCACAGCATTTTCGGTCCTGGAAGCGGAAGTAAGAAGCAATGCACCAATTCCATGCGAGCAAGTGCAGTGTTCAACTGTGTGATGTTGTATGATCCGTTTGAATTTCCGAACAACAAATTCTTGTACATCAATCGCTCTTCATCGTGACTTTCAGCATAGGTAACTAGGTGAGGGGCACCCCATCCGCGCGAGGTATGAACACCCCAGCTTAAGTTTGATGGGTAGCCCATTGAGGCTTCGTTGTAGTCATGATTCATATTCCCCCAAAGCATGAAGCCTAAGTTCGAAAGCGCTGTTTCTTCGCTGTTGTCGGCAAAATGCTCGAGAATGAAATAGGTGTCTGGAAATGAATTCCACGTGTCATTGGCATATTCTGTCAAGATGTCAATCCGACTTTGGTCATATGCATTCCAAGCACCAATATTGCCGAGGGTATTGTTCTGAGTATATCCTTTACTTAAGTCAAGACGGTACCCATCGATGTGGTATTCATCAACCCAGTATTTGAAAACTCGTTTCACAAAGTCTTTTGTCGCACCGCTGCTGTGGTTGTAATCATATCCGACGTTGAAGTCGTGGCGAGGTGTTTCGTTAAACCAAGGATTCTGTGGTGATGGTTGTCCCCACTGCCCAGCCGAGGCATCGAAATACATGCGTACTTGTGGATTCGACCCAAAGCTGTGGTTCAATGCGATATCCATGAT
>JANRAA010000040.1 GCA_030728235.1 Flavobacteriales bacterium | reverse complement strand
TGGTGACCAACATACACGAAGCTTCCTCTCACATGCAGGTGTACCCAAATCCGTTCGAAAACGCGTTGCATGTTCGTGTGGATAACCAGCATAAGGTGCGTTTGGTTGATGCGTGTGGTCGGGTGATAATAAGCGAAAATGTTGGCTATTTAGCGCGTTGGGATGTCTCGAATCTAACGTCTGGGGTCTACTTCTTACTTGTCGGTGAGCGCTCTTTCAAATTGTTGAAGGTGCATTAACGACATTTGGGCACAACCCCGTCGTTCGCTTAATTTCATAGTTTTCTTTCGTTTACGGGGTCGGTCTGCGGCTGCAAGTCCTCACTGCGTTCCGGGCTTTACACCTCCGCCCTTGTGCACGTCCATTCGCCGTTTGAGGCGCCGTTTTAAAGCCCTCAGGTTTTGATAAAGGGATATGACTTGCTGGAAATAAGCAGGGTGTAATTTCCTGCAGCAAGGGTGCGCACATCAATTTGATTTGAAGCGGTTCCAGATATCACAAGCTTGCCTACTTGGTCAATGATTGTAAATGGCTGGCCAGCAGCGTTGCTGAGGTTTATGACATCGGTGGTGGGGTTTGGATAGAGCACGAGAAGACTTTCATCTTCTCGATGCACACCTGTCTCGCCGGTGTTATAGGCCAAAGCATAGTCTCCGCTGCCCATTATACTGAAATCTACAAAACACTGAAAATTGTTGTCTACTCCTTGGGTGTTGATGGTCGCGTTCAAGGCAACCCATGGCTGTTGGTTGTTCTCTCGGTAAACGACAATCAAACTGTCTTCGGTGTAGTTCAGTGCTGTTAATTCTTCCGATAGCAATGGGTCGAAATAATTGGTAGACGAAGGTACGCCGTACATGCGGATTCTGCCTGTTCCTTGAAAGCCTTCCGCAAACTGTCCGCGAACCCGCCAAAATCGATCTGGTGAAATCCGGTATTCTGGTTGGTTTGGGTTGTCGGCTGCTGCCCAGTGGTTTTCTACTCGCAAGGTAAGCGGCGCTGGTAGCACATCAACATCCACGCGAAACTCGCTGTAGTTGAACTGTTTTATTCCTTCTGATTCAAACGAAAGCTCTTCCGCGAGCATGGCTTCGCTGAGTTTATCGTTTCGGTTGGGGATAACCTGGATGGGTTCAAAAGTCAATGTTTCACTGAATGATGTGCTTTCACCGCTAACGATTACATCTGTGGTAACGACTTCCCCATCAGCTCCTATAAAGGAGATTTCGAGGGGTACGTTTTGGTAAATCGACGGCGCATAATGCAAGTACTGTTCGATGGTATAGTTTACAGTGAAAGTGCCATCTCCATTGTCGATACGTTCTACATCCGCTTCGCGAAATTCAGGAAAGCCAGGGGCGAAAATCCAGTTGTCGAAAAAAGACGTGAGATCGGCTGATGTTCCGTTTTGCAGGTAGTCGCGCAGATTTTCACTCGACACATCGCTGAATTGATGATCTTCCAAAAATGCGGTCATCATTGGGAAATAGTCATCACCGAGGTAGGTGCGAAGGTTGTAAGCCATGTCGGCTCCTTTGTTGTAAACGTGGTCGCCGTAAGTGTATTGGTGTGAGATGCCTGAAACCGGCAGGCGCGCGCCATCACGCTGGTGGGCATACAATAGGACGTCTCTGTGATTGTCGCGGACATATTCAATGTAGCTGTCGTAACCATCAACGGCTTCAACAAAAAGTGCTTCGCAAAAAGAGGCCATGCCTTCGTTCAGCCACATGTCTTCTTGGGTAGAACAGGTCACCAAATCGCCCCACCAATGGTGCGCCAGTTCATGCGCCATCAAGGTTTGGTAGGTTAGGTTTCCATTGGCAGCAAACAGGGGATAGGCGATGTTGCAAGCGTGCTCCATGGCACCGCCCGAAAAGGGCACGGCTACATATCCTACGCGTGGCCAGCGATAGGGTCCGAAGTCTGTTTCGAACGCGTCCAAAGCGGGAATCAAATTTTGAAAAGAGTTGGCCATGTCTAAGGTGTCGCCAGCCAAAGCCGCCAGCCATACGGGAATGTCGTCACCTGTCATGCTCTCAAAATTCCGGGTTGCATGCACGTAATTGCCTGTCGCTACACTCGCCAAATATGCGGGTATGGTTTGCTCCAATTCCCAAACACGCAGCGTGCTGTCGTTCATCGTGGTCTCTTCAACCATAACACCGCCGCAGTAACTTGTCTTATTATCAGATGTCAACACCCGCAAGGTATAGCTTGCCCTTTCTACAAAATTATCGAAGCATGGGTGCCAAACGCGACCGAAAGAATGGGGGTCGGCGTCGAATCCTACTCCTAGGTTATACGCGTAGCTGTTTTGAAAGTAAAACCCTCCCCATCCTGAAAGGTCTTGCTGAGGCTGTCCGTGGTAGTGAATGTCAACATCCAATTCTTCACCAACAACCAGCGAGCTTGGGGTTTGAATCACGAGAAGCGCTGCCGATTGTTGGAAGGTGCAAAGTGTGTTTTCAATGTGGATGCTATCTACTGTCAATCCTTGAAAATCAAATACCAGTTGGTCAACCACCATGAGGGGTTCAACAGTCACTGTACAAACTCCTTTGATGATAAGTGCACTTGCTTGTGTGAAATCAAGGGCGATGTCGTAGTGCTTTACGTCAACAGTGTCGCTTCTTTCTGCACCGCTAAATGATCGTAAATTATGATGTCTATGCTTGCACGTTGACTGCTGTCCGCTCATACTTAACGACATCATGCAGATGACCAATGAAGTGAGGATGTGAATGCCGATACGCATGACTTTAAATCGATTATAGTGGATTCCTTTCGTGAAGGTAATTTGTGGATTGTAATCTTAAAACACAAATAAACTCATCCTACACGGGTATTTTTACGATGCTTAAAATTACACCATCCAAATTATTTTTCATGTAAAGTAGGGGTATTAAACACATCTTTGTAGTATTCATCATTGGAAACCTATCAATTGTGATTTACGGAGTACAATCCTTTGAATTGCTTTTGATTGAAGCTAGACACTGTTATACCTTGAATTCCTATGAAGCCATCAAATGAGCTCTTCGATCTGGTTAAATCGCTGACAAAAAGCGAAAAGCGGTTTTTTAAGTTGTCGTCTTCGCTGCAAACGGGAGACAAAAACTATTTGAAGATTTTTGATGCCATCGACAAACAAGATGAGTACGATGAGAACGCGCTCAAGAACTTGTTCAAGAAGGAGACATTTATAAAGCACTTTCCATCGGAGAAGAACCATTTGTACAAGTTGATTCTAAAGAGTTTACGTGCATACCATGCCGATAACTCTGTTAGTTCTCAGCTAAAGCAAGAAATCAAGAACATAGAAATTCTTTACAACAAGGCGCTTTTTAAGGAATGCAATAAATTTCTCATGCGGGCGAAGAAACAAGCCATCGACTATGAGAAATTTTACTATTTATTTGAGTTGATCAACTGGGAGAAGATGCTCTTGGAAGAGGCTTTGGAAGATGGGAAGTTCACCAAAGATCTCGATACGCTGATAAAAGAGGAGCAGGAGGTTATTGATAAGTTGCGCAACCTAGCGGCTTACCACGTGCTGTATTCAAAAATCAACTATGTCTTCAGAAGTGGCGGATTTGCGCGTAATGAAGATGATCGAAATTTGGTTGATGAGATCGCAAGTAACCAATTGATTGTAGGCAAGAATACTGCTCTTTCGCATCGTGCGGCTACCATATGTTTTTACACGCAAGGGTTCTGCCATTTGGCTGCGGGCGATTATACTACGGCATTGTCGAAGTTCGAAAAGGTGAAAGACATTTTAGACAAGAATGAGCGCATCAAGCAAGATCTTTCGAAGCGGTATGTCAGAACCATGAATAACATTATCGCCTGCCATATTGATGCGAAACGTTACGAGAGAGCTCGTGAGGTGATTGCTGAAATGAAGGCAATGAGCGAGGAGAATGGCTTTAGAAATACCGATGTTCAAAACACGATTTTCAAGCATGCGAATATCTCCGAGTTGCAAATTTGTCGTTTGACTGAAGAGTACGACAAAGGACTAGCATTGGTGAACTCAATCGAAGAGGAGATTGGTGATTTTGAAGGGAAGTTCCACAAGGAGCAGGTATTGTCGTTTTCATACCAAATTGCCTATTTGTATTTTGAAGCAGGTCAGTTCAGTAAGTCGTTGTTCTGGTTGAATAAGGTATTGAACGATAATGAATCAACGTTACGTCAAGACATCTATTCATACGCTCGTCTGTTCAACCTTGTGATTCACTACGAATTGGGTAACTACGATTTGCTTGAGTACATTACGAAGAGTACCCAGCGTTACTTGTCGAAGCGTCAGCGCGATTACCTTTTGGAGAAATTGGTTATCGACTACATGCGAAAATTGATTCGCACAACGAATGCCGATGATAGGGCTGCCATCTTCATGCGATTTAAAGAAGAGCTCGAACCAATGGTGTTGGGACCAGAAGATCGTATTGTTCTGAAGTATTTCGACTTTATAAAATGGATCGACTCAAAAGTGAAAGAGCCGAGAATGAACCCCGTGCAGTAAGATGCAGGTAAAGCGTCTTTCATAAGAGACTGGCTCATCGTCACAGATATTATGCAAAAAAAAAGCTGCCCGTTTGAGGCAGCTTTTTTTTATTTCTTGGTGATACTGATCACCGTAAATTCTGTCCGTCTGTTCAGTTGATGTTCTTCTTCAGAACATGGAACATCATCAGAGCATTTGTTGAGCAATTTCGATTTGCCATATCCCTTGCTCGTAAGCATCGATCTGCGAACACCTTTGGTTACTAGGTAATCGGTAACTGCCTTTGCTCGCTTTTGCGACAACTGCTCATTGAAGAAATCGCTACCACGACTGTCACAGTGCGACGCAATCTCTACTTTTAAATCAGGGTTGTCTTTCAAAAGTTTAGCAACGTAGTTCAAGTAAGGAACTGCGTCGTTACGAATGTTCCATTTGTTGTAATCCCATAAGATGTTTGGGATCTGATAAGGTGCGTTTTTATCTACACCGCTTGGTACTCCACCCGATTGATTTCCATTTCCGTTCCCGTTTCCGTTTCCGTCTGGATTTCCATTACCAGAGCCATTTTCGCTCCCATCCCCGATGTTCGTGGTAGATCCTTCAGGATTGGAAAGTTCAAGCAAACCAACGTTCAACAGAATGTCTTCACCAGCTGTCTTGTTCTTAGTTGAAACATTCTCATTCGAAGCGAAGTAACCATCTTTTTCAACGCGAATGGTATAGTCCTTTCCTTGCAGCAAATTCAATTCGTACATACCGATATCGTCGGTTTCAAAGCGCTCCTCGGTACCGTCTGTCAAGTTGGTAACGATTATGATTGCTTTTTCCAATGGGTCTCCAGATATCTGCTTAGTCACAAGTCCTTTCAGTACGAAAGTCATATCGTTTTCAACAAAAGAATAGATCTGATCGTTTCCTGCGCGATCTGAAGAGAAGTATCCGGTTGATGTCCCTGGAACGAAAGCCACTCCAAAGTCGTCAGAAGCGGTATTGATTGGGTAGGGTAGGTGAAACGGACCGTTCCAACCACTTCCTTTCTTCACAGCATAAAGAATGTCTTGTCCTCCGATCGTCTGCTGACCATTCGATGAGAAATACAGTGAATCTTGTCCGCGCATAGATGGAAACAACTCATTTCCTGGTGAGTTGATATCTCCACCTAGGTTTTCTGGTTTCCCCCAAGCGCCATTTACCATGGTCACCTTGTAAAGATCCATACCTCCAAAGCCTCCTTGCATGTCTGACGAGAAGTAAAGGGTATTGCCATCTGCAGAGTAATGTGGGTGTGCATACATGTAGTTGCCATCAGAGAACGGCATGATAACAGGTTCCATCCACTTGCCTTCACCATCTTTGGTAGAGGTGTACAACTGCATTTCATTTTCGTTTTCTCCGTTTTTCCCCAGACGATTCTTTCTCTCGTAGTTGCTACGGGTCAAAATCATGGTGTTTCCATCGGGTGAAATGGTGGCGATACCATCGTGGTATTTGCTATTCACACCTTCCACTTTGGCAGGAGCCGACCACGTTCCACCGTTGTTGGTTGAAGAATAAAGATCAGTGAATCCCAATCCGCTATATTCATCTTGCTCCCCCATTTTACCTACAGCTCCAGAGAACAACATTTTGTTGCCTGAAAGAACGGGTGCATAGGCCGCTGTGACCCCTGTTAGCATCACGGGAGAAACTTCATAGCGGGCAGAATCAGCTTTGTACTCCGCTATTTTCTTGCATGAAGATTTTAAACTCTGAGCAACAGAATTGCCTGGGTCACGGGATAGAATGCCATTAAAAACTTCGGTAGCAGCTTGGTAATCTCCGGTTTGCATCAACGACATTCCGTAGTTCAACCTGTCGGTATCGGTATTGCCTGTGCTCGAATTCAAAATGCTATAGTTCTCCTTCGCCTTCTGATAGTCGTTCGTTTTCATATAGGCACTCGCCAACATTCTACGAGCATCTTCATTTTCAACTTTCGATAATCCTTTCTCCAGCAAAGTAATGGCGTCTTGATAACGAAGGTTGTTGTAGGCTGCTGTACCATCCTTGATATTCATCTTAGCGCAAGAGCCAAGAAGCACAATTACCAGTGCAAGGGGTAGAATTCTATATACTGTTTTCATCATGATCAGAAATATCTAGGTGAGCGTTTCTTGATCTCTATGTCTTTACCGAAATCAAAACCTAACATGATCTCGTGTGATCCGCTAGAGTAATTATTGATATCTGTTAAGGTATAATCGTAAGAGTATCCTGCACGCAGTTGTGGAGTAATGTTGTATTCAATCATTCCGATCAATGCATCGCCGGTTCTGTATCCAGCACCCAACCACAATCGGCGATAGAGTAGGAAGTTACAGTTCAAATCAACTTCTACTGGAGCGTTTGGTAAATACTTCACCAAGATGCTTGGCTTAATAGCAACGTTCACAGACGGCTCAAATACATACCCTGAATTGAAGTAGTAGTGTTGTTTGAAGTAGTCTGAAGTAGTAGAGTTTTCTAACAAGATCTTGTCATCCAATGAATATATCATCGGTACCGATATTCCTGCATAGAACTTCTGCGTATGGTAGTACAACCCAAATCCAAATTTAGGAATGATCTGACCTTGGAGATTGTTCTGAGCATACACCTGATCAGCCTGATCCCAAATGATGACGTCATTCAACCGGGCTGAATAACTTCCAATTCCAGCTTTCAATCCGAACGACAAGTCTCCAGCTCCAACCGGAAGGTGGTAGGCAATGTTTGCTGCCACATCTTGTTGTGAGATGATACCAATCTGATCGTTGTGAATCAACAATCCGATACCCAACCGTTTGTTGGCTATTGGTCCGTCTACCGACACGATTTGAGAAACAGGTGCACCGTCGAATTTCACCCACTGACTGCGATGCAGCGCTGTGGCAGTAAAATAATCGTGTGTGCCTGCGTAGGCAGGGTTCAAAAGCAGGCCATTAAACATGTAATGGCTGACCATCATTTCCTGCTGGGCTATCGTTGTTAGCCCTGAGATGATCATTATAGCAAGAAGGATTATCCTTTTCATATGCGTTTATCTTCTTAAGTCTACGTAAGTTCCAAATTGACGACTTCCTGCTTCGAAAACCACGAAGTATGTGCCATCTGGCAGCGGTTCACCACTGTTGTTTTGTCCAAACCATTCGTTGTTGTAATTCGTCTTGTCATAAACAAGATTGCCCCAACGGTTGAACACTTTGAAGGTGTTCACTGGGTAACCGTCAATACCTAGAATCACATAGAAATCATTTTGATTATCGCCGTTTGGTGAAAGTCCTGTTGGCAAGGTCAAATCTTCTGGTCCGGTAATGATGATGGTGGTGTCAACCATGCAGCCGTTGGCATCTGTAATCATCAATTGGTATGTGCCAGCTCCAAGGTTGTTCGGACTTTCAGTTCCGTCTTGAACAGCAGTAGTTCCGCCACTCCAAACGTATTCGTACGTTGGTGTGCCTCCTGCAACGTTGGTCACAACTTCTCCATCAGTGCCGTTCAAAACACTTACGTTATAACCGTTTTCGTATTCTGTAATCTCTGCATTAATGGTTATCGCAGTAGGCTCTGCAATCGTAGCTGATCCTGAAACCTCACAACCGTCTGCGCTAGTCACTGTCAGTGTGAAGGTGCCGTTGCATAACTCAGAAAGGTCTTCGTCACTAGAGATAACAGTACCACTTGCATCAACCCACTCAATGGTTAATGGTGCTGTGCCGTTGGTAACAGTTGCATCAATGCTGCCGTCGCAATCGCCAAAACAAAGTGGTGAAGTAGCAACAAGGTTCAAAACCATTGCGAGTTGTCCGTCAATTGTTGTTGAAACGGTTACAGAACAACCACCTGCGTCGGTAATTGTCGCTGTGTAAACTCCTTCACACAAATCAGCTGCTGAAACTTGATCATCAGCAATGGCTGTTGTTCCTTGCCATTCAATCTGGTAAGGTGCTGTACCGCCTGAAATAACCAATGTTGCAGTTCCATCGCATAACCCACATCCTGCGTCTGTTGATGACAATGTTGCAGCTATCGATGCTGGCTCTACAATCTCCCAACACATCGATGCAGCGCATCCATTAGTGTCTTCTATGTCTAAACAATATTGGTCTTCACCCAATCCTGAAATCTCAGTTACGTTGCCAAAGTCAGGGGTCCATGTATACGTATATGATCCCGTGCCTCCAGTAACGTTAGTAATGATGCTTCCATCTACTTCACCAAAACAGGTGATCTGTGAAACCGTTTCGTTGAACACAATCTCTTCTGGGGCTGTTAAAATGATCTCCAAAGTTGTAGTACAACCCAATGCATCTGTTGCGGTAACAGATACAGTTTGTCCCAGACAAAGATCAGTTTGCGACAATCCGCCACCAACGCTGATGTTGTCGATAAACCACTCTATGATTACTGGAGCCTCACCGCCTGTTACGTCGATGGTTACTTCTCCATCACATGCAGTCGGACAAGAGAAGTTAAATCCGTTGTAATCAGAAAGGGTAGGAGTAATAACAATCGGATCCGGCTGAAGCAGGTCGAAAATCAAAAGCTCACTGCATCCGTTAGCATCTGAAACCAATACTTCATAATGTCCGGCGCATACATCAGCAATATCCTCTGTAAGCGCGAACTCACCTCCGTTGTTGTTGATTTCCCAAAGGAAAGTATATGGC
>JANRAA010000039.1 GCA_030728235.1 Flavobacteriales bacterium | reverse complement strand
GAACTGGGGCTGTGCGGCATCCTGCAAACCACAACGGACAAAACATCTTTTCAGAAAACGGAGTGAAGCAATGCACTACACTGTACGACAGCTTAGACCGCAAACACTTCAGCGATTGCCGAGTTGTAGAAAACCTATGGCGCCTGAGGTATAAAAAACTCCCGAATGAAAGTGAAGGAAAAGAAACCGGATTGGCAAGGCATAATTCAGCGCCAGACGAGGCACAGCTCGGTTTACTGAAGCAATTTGGCATCACGCGATTGAACGATTTTATCTATGACGATCAAGTTTTTCGCCTGCTGAAAGCAAGTGCTGACCCACAATGGGTACAAAGCTATCGCTGACTTCGCGCCGATTGTGTAATTTGCAGCCGTGCAAAGCAATTCGAACAATAGTAAAAAAGCCATTGAGCGCATACGTGTCGGCCGTCAAGATCGCGACAACGTTGCTGCTATTTTCGAAGGACTTAGCAAAGGTCGCAGGGATGCACTCGGAAAAGCGATCACATGGGTTGAAAGCAACAATGTCAACCACTTTGAAAAAACTGAAGAGTTGCTGGCTTTATGTCTGCCCCACTCTGGGAAATCCTGGCGCATCGGCATTACGGGCGTTCCAGGTGTAGGTAAAAGCACATTTATCGAGACTTTCGGTATGGCGCTGATTGCCGCAGGTAAAAAAGTCGCGGTGCTTGCGATCGACCCGAGCAGCCAACGCTCAAAAGGCAGCATCCTCGGTGATAAAACACGCATGGATGAGCTCTCGAAGCATGAAATGGCTTTTGTTCGTCCTTCACCTGCATCCGACACACTTGGCGGTGTAACCCGCGCCACCAGAGAGTCCATATTGCTTTGCGAAGCAGCTGGCTTCGACGTCATTTTAGTTGAGACCGTAGGCGTCGGACAAAGCGAAACGGCCGTAAACGGGATGGTCGACTTCTTCCTATTGCTCCTGCTAGCCGGTGCAGGAGATGAGCTGCAAGGCATCAAACGCGGCATCATGGAAATGGCCGATGCCGTTTTGATCACAAAAGCAGATGGCGAAAATGTACAAGCCGCCAAGAAGGCAAGCACCCAAATCAAATCGGCCTTGCACCTCTTCCCCGCTGCCGAAAATGGTTGGACGCCTACTGTAGCAATTTGTTCTGCCCTTGAAAACATTGGAATCGAATCGTTCATCAGCGCCTTGCATTCTTATTTCGAAAACATCACCCACACGGGGTGGATGTCAGACAACCGTACCAAACAAGACATCGACTGGCTGCATGAGGCGATTCGAAACGAAATTCTCCAGCAATTTAGGTCGAACCCAGCAAACCTAAAATCCATTGCTGCTATTGAAGAGGATGTAAAAAACAAAGTGATTACACCGTTTGCAGCGGCGAGGAAAGTGGTGAAAAACGGCCGTTGAAATTGAATAAAATTCGCTTTTTTTTGAAAGAACTTCGAGTTGGCAAATAACCTTCACGTTTAATTTCGTCCGTAAATTAGTCCGTTTCAAATACGAACCAAACTTATTGCAAATTGAAATCTATTCTCATTCTGACTCTCCTTTTCATATCTGTTGTCGGGTCTGCTCAAACATTTGAAGAAAAAATCACTGAAGGTGATAAACTCTACAGTGAAGGGAAATTTGAAGCTTCTGCACAAGCATTCGATGCAGCCTTCAAATTAGACGAAGGCGACCGCCTGTCTTACTACAACGCTGCGTGTTCGTGGGCTCTGACGGGTGACACCATCAACTCTATGAAATATTTAAACCTTGCAGCCGATAAGGGGTGGTCGAATGTGAAACACGTTAAAACAGATAAAGATTTGGCCTCTCTGCGCGACCTTTTTGGATGGAATGACATTGTGGCGAAGGTGCAAGCAAACCTCGATAATGCAGAGAAAGACTTAAACAAACCTCTCAAAGAGCAACTCGAAAAAATATACGTCCGCGATCAAACGCTTCGACAGCTCTATGAACACGCCGAAGAACTTTTCGGACGCGAATCTGAAGAAATGAATTACTTCTGGGAATTGATGGCAGAACAAGACGCCAAGAACGAAGCCGAAGTGATTGCAATCATTGACCAAAATGGTTGGGTAGGGAGAAATGAGGTTGGCGGACAAGCGAATCTCGCTTTGTGGCTTGTTATTCAACATGCGCCTATCGAAATTCAAGAAAAATACCTGCCTTTGCTAATCGAATCTGTGCGCAAGAATCAGTCGAGCGGCAATCACCTGGCCCTCCTCGAAGATCGCATCAACATGAGAAATGGAAAACCGCAGATCTACGGTTCTCAAATCGTTTCTGATCCAGAAACGGGTGAGGATATGGTGTATGAGGTGTTTGAACCTGAATTCGTAAATGCACGCAGAGCATCAGTCGGACTGGGTCCAATTGAAGAATATATTGCTCGTTGGAACATCGAATGGACGGTTCCTCAGAAAGAGAAATAAAGCGATTTTAAATTAACCGATAAATGCACGAATATCGTTTACATCAAGACTCTTCTGCTCTCCATCCAACATCCGTTTGATCGTAATCTGATTTTTAGAAATTTCATCACTACCGACCAAGGCCACGAAAGGAATGCCTTTATCATCGGCATACTTCATTTGCTTTTTCATCTTAGCAGCTTCAGGATACACTTCCACCCTCATCCCTGCCGCGCGCAGGATGCTTGCCTGCTTCATACAGAAACGCTCTTCCATTTCTCCGAAATTCACAAAAAGCAATTCGGTTGTCTTTCCGGCTGCTTCTGGAAACAAATTAAACTCTTCAAGAACGTCATAGATCCGATCGGCGCCAAACGAAATACCAACACCAGAGATACCAGGCAATCCGAAGATCCCTGTGAGGTCGTCATAACGTCCACCACCACAAATACTTCCAACTGAAGCCTGTGGCACTTTAACTTCGAAAATTGCTCCTGTGTAATAGTTGAGCCCACGAGCCAATGTCGGGTCTATCTTTAAAACACCATTGTCTAAACCAAGGTCAGCAACATAGTTTACAACAACCTCCAACTCTTCAACACCTTTCAGTCCGATTTCACTTTTTTCAAGGTGTTTCCTCAACATATCAATCGCACTGCCATTGCTCGAAGGAAGTCCGAACAATGGATCCAAAGATGTGATTTGAGCATCCGTGAATCCACGTTGACGAAGCTCATCTTCTACCTTCTCTCTCCCGATCTTATCCAGTTTGTCAATTGCCACCGTAAGATCAGTCAACTTATCTTCTACCCCTGCGACTTCAGCAATTCCCGCTAACACCTTCCTATTGTTGATTACGATTTCAAACCCTTGAATACCCAATTTGGTGAGGGCTTCGTCGAAAATACGGACAAGATCTACCTCATTTAAAAGAGAGTCGGAACCGATAATGTCTGCATCGCATTGATAAAACTCCTGGTAGCGGCCTTTTCCGGGACGGTCACCGCGCCAAACATTCTGAATCTGGTAGCGCTTAAAAGGAAACGCCAAGGTGTGCTGATTCATAACAACGAAGCGAGCAAACGGCACAGTGAGGTCATACCTCAAGGCTTTCTTCGAGATGGAAAAGGACGTCTTTTTTGAATCGCCTGCGGCCAAAGCCTCTTTATCAGCTTTCTCCAGAAAATCGCCGTTGTTCAGGATTTTAAAAATCAGCTGATCACCCTCATCACCATATTTACCAGTCAGAGTGCTCAGGTTTTCAAATGCAGGAGTTTCAATTGGTTCAAATCCATAACGCTCAAATGTTGTGCGTATGGTGTTAAAAATCCACTGCCGACGAGCCATTTCTTTTGGCCCAAAATCACGTGTACCTTTCGGTATCGATGGTTTGCTCATTGTTAAATTGAAAGTGCGAAGATACAGAATACAGCTTTGCCATTGCTTCCTCATACTTGCTTTCCGTATCTTCACCGCAAATTTTGAACATGGCAGAAGATAGCAACATCCTCATCAATATTCGCATACCATCAATGAGAGGCAAACGCGGAAAAGGCATGACTTCACTAACCTTTGTGTTGGGAATGGTGTTCTTCTTCTTCACCTTCTTTGATGTCAATTGCAACAACCAAAAACTAATGTCTGTTTCTGGAATCGACCTGGTTGTGGGCATGGAAAAGCCTACCATTCTCGGACAAACACCTACCGACAACGATAACGACCTCAAACCGAATGTCTTTGCCGTACTCGCTCTCCTTTCTGCCGCAGGCGCTGCAATAGGTATTCAAGCTAGCAAGCGCAAAGCACGCACTTGGGGTGTAACGTTTGGAACGCTCTCTTTTCTTGGGATGTTGGGATTGTATTGGAATATCAATGCGGGTGTGCAAGAAGCTAACGGACTGATGTCGGCAGACTTTAAGTTTCCTTTCTATGCTTCAATAATAGCATTTCTAGCCGGAACAGTCATTTCCACGCGTCTGAAACGACCGCAAGAACCAATCAGTCATCCCCTTTCCGAAGATTCAATCGATAGCGGACAAAAAGTAGGATGATGAGCACTGCCATTGCTGGCCAAACATATGCCATGACGCAAAATTTTGTGTTAAAGGTATGATGAAAATTGAGAAAATAAGAGAACTATCTGGACATGCGGGCCCAATTTACCGCATGTGTTTTGGGCGATCCGAAAATCATTTGCTCACTGCATCAGGCGACTGTTTCGTTGCAGAGTGGGATTTCAACCTCGGCGTCGCCTCCCCTTTTTCGATCAAGCTCGAACATCCGTGCATCGCACTGCTTTATTTACAAGAACAAAACACCTTGATTTGCGGCACAATTACGGGTGGTATGCACGTGGTGAACCTCAACCTGAAAAAAGAAGAAAAGCTTTTGCAGGTGCACGAAGACGGACTTTTTGCACTGTGCTATATTGAGGAAGAAAAGTGGGTTATTGCCGGCGGCGGACAAGGATTCATAAGCGTTTGGAATGCTGAGACATGGGAACTGGTCAGACATTTTAAAGTCGCTCAAGGAAAAATAAGACACATTCGAAAAGCCAAAGACCGTGTAATCGTTTCTTCTGCAGACGGCACCGTGCGCATCCTCGATCTCCCTTGGCTAAACATCCTAGAAACGATCGAAGCGCATGAAGGAGGTGCATTGTGCACCATAGACCACCCATCAAAACCAGTCATGATAAGCGGAGGAAAAGATGGTTATTTGCGATTGTGGCATAGCAACGACAGCAGACTCCTAATGGAAATACCCGCCCACAATTTCGGCATTTACGACCTCGTCATATCCCCCGATAAATCACTGTTAGCATCAGCAAGCAGAGATAAATCGGTGAAGATTTGGGGCCTGAATGACCTCTCACCTTTGGATAAAATTGCTCGTCCGAAATACGAAGCACACACCCATTCAGTGAACACCTTACTTTGGAACGACAATCCAGAATTGCTCATTTCCGCTGGCGACGATCGAAAGATAAAGTGCTGGAAAATTTCGACATAAATACCCTAAAAGGGGTACTTTCAGAAGGCCATAGAGCGTGTATATTTGCACGAAACTTCGGAAAATGAGATACCTTTTTATAGCATTCACGCTTTTGCTTGCTGCTTGCACCAGCCCTTCCGCTCCAGAGCAAACTACTGTTCAAGAAGTTAATGTCTATAGCCACCGTCATTACGACATTGACCAAGCCCTTTTCGAACAATTCACGAAAGAAACAGGAATCAAAGTAAACGTAGTTAACGCCTCTGCCGACGAGCTCCTTGTGCGCATGCAAACAGAAGGTGAAAATTGTCCGGCTGACCTACTCATTACTTCCGACGCTGGTCGTTTGGTGCGTGCCGCAGATATGAATCTATTGCAGGCTTCAAATTCAGAAATCGTAAATCAAACAGTCGCTCCATATTTGCGGTCAGTTGACAACTTATGGACTGCACTAACCGTTCGAGCACGCGTGCTTGCTTACGCCCCTGAGCGGGTCGACACCAGTTTATTGCGATCGTATGAAGACCTCGCCAATCCAATATGGAAAGGGAAAGTACTTACCAGAACTTCAAACAACATCTACAACCAATCGTTACTTGCTTCTATCATCGCCAACGATGGTGATTCAATGGCCATTGCTTGGGCTGCTGGTGTGAAGGCCAATTTCGCGAGAGACCCGCAAGGAAACGACAGAGATCAAGTAAAAGCCATCGCCGCTGGAGAAGGTGATATCGCTATCGTGAATACTTACTACGTAGGTAAAATGCTCGCATCCGACAATGCAGCTGAACGCGAAGCGGCTGAGTCGGTGAAAATGCTTTTCCCTAACCAGAATAACCGCGGAACACACATCAACATCTCGGGTGCTGGTGTCGCGAAATATGCACCGAATAAAGACAATGCGTTGAAATTGATTGAGTTCTTGCTGCGCAAGGATGTCCAACAACAGTTCGCAGATGCCAACTACGAATACCCAGTCAACAAAGAAGCCGCCGCTTCAGATTTGTTGAAAAACATGGGGGCTTTCACCGAAGACCGCCTTCCACTCGAAAACCTAGGGGAGTTGAATGCTCGATCAGTAGAGATTTATAACGAAGTTGGCTGGAACTAGCACTCCATATTCAGGACTAGGAAAACCTGGTTTTTTGCGTGTGCGGCGCGGCGGTTGGCTAATTCTTGCCACGGTAATCGCGGCACTTGTGCTAACACCGCTTATTCTGCTATTCACGAACCTTGCTGCCGATGGCGGTAGTTTCGACCAACTTTCGAATACCCAGCTCCCCCGCTACGCAATCAATACATTGACGCTTGTGGCAGGTGTTGGGTTGAGCACTTTGTTCTTGGGTACTAGTCTTGCCTTGCTCACCTCGTTGTACCGCTTTCCAGGAGCGAAATTCTTCCGTATAGCATTGCTACTGCCCCTTGCCTTTCCTGCCTACATCGCAGCATATGTTTACGCAGGGATATTCGAGTACTCGGGTCCACTGCATCTGATTGGCAGATCTTTTGGAAACAATGATTTGTACGCGAATATCTTGGGCATGCCCGGACTCATCGCTGTGCTTTCGCTAGTCTTATATCCTTACGTTTTCGCCACCACACGTGTAGCCATTGAAAGCAGGTATACGAGCTATTTGGAAAGCGCACGCTCTCTCGGATTGGAGCGCAATGCCTTAATTCGAAAAGTACTACTGCCACTGCTCCGCCCTGCAATTGCTGGAGGGGTTTTCCTCGTCATGATGGAGGTCTTGAACGACTATGGCGCCATGAAATACTTTGGCATACCGACCTTCACAACAGGCATTTTCACTGCGTGGTTCTCTATGGGTGATTTGGGATCTGCCGTAAGGCTTGCCATGTATCTGTTCACCATCGTAGCCATACTAGGCCTTGTAGAATCATGGTACAATCGTCGGAACAAGGTTTCAGAATCGCATCGCTCTCGTCCGCTTGAAAAACGACAACTCCGCGGTATAAAAGCTTTTCTAGCAACGAGTTACGCTGGTGGCATCTTTTTCGTAGCCTTCTTAGCACCTGTAGCTTATCTATTCTACCTATTGAGCATGGCCGATTCGTCTCACGCCCTCGCTGAATGGCCAAAACTAGCTGGCAGCTCATTGCTATGTGCTCTTGGCGGAGCAGCGCTGGTGTTGCTGGTTGTCATCATTACACAATTTGTGCGACAGCTTGTAAAATCTAAATACGGCTTTTGGATAGGAAAGAGCATCGCCGTTGGATACACCATTCCAGGAGCTATCATCGCAATTGGCGTGATGCTTTTTTCCCGACTGGTAGACAATACATTTAACCAAGGAATGATTGTGGCGGGATCGTTTTTAGCACTCTTATTTGCCTACGCAGTTAGGTTCGCAGGGGTAGCTTATCAGCCGCTGCATGCTGAAAGTGAGAAGCAAAGTGGGAGACTGTTTGAGGCCGGACAATCGGTTGGACTTTCAGCGAAAAACTTGTTAGTCAAAATTTTCCTCCCGCTATCAAGAAAAGGAATTCTCTTGGCGACAACATTGGTTGTCATCGACATCTTCAAAGAACTACCTCTAACGCTTATTCTAAGGCCATTCAACTTCAATACCTTGGCGACAAAAGCCTTCGAGTATGCCGACGATGAAATGATAACTCGTGCTGCCTTGCCTGCATTATCGGTGGTAATAGTAGGATTGATTCCCGTACTTTTGTTGCACCGAATCCTGAGATCTCGATGAAGCACTTTTTAACCGTAAAGGGAATTTCAAAGTCATTCAGCAACGCTAACGTCTTGACTGATTGCTCTTTTACGGCCGAAAAAGGAGAACTCATCTCGTTGCTTGGTGAAAGTGGAAGCGGTAAAACCACCTTGCTGCGCATCATCGCAGGATTCGAAAACCCTGATGCAGGTGAAGTAAATATGAATGGCCGCTTGCTCTGCAATGCAAACTATGCCATGATGCCCGAGCATAGATACGTCGGACTCGTTTTCCAAGACTATGCCCTGTTCCCGCACCTGAATGTCAGAAAGAACATCGAATTGGGAATGAAAACCAATTTAAAAGCTTCGGTTTTCCTCAACATGGTTGGGCTTGAAGGGTTGGAAAAACGGAAACCACATGAGCTCAGTGGCGGACAACAGCAACGAGTCGCCATAGCCCGATCATTGGCAGCATCGCCGCAACTTTTACTGCTCGATGAGCCTTTTTCGAACATTGATGAATCGTTGAAATTCAATTTCAGGAGAGAGCTGAGAGAATTGCTCAAGAGTCAAGATATCCCATCTGTATTTGTAACACACGATACAAAAGATGCACTGGCTATTGCTGATAAAATCATCATTTTAAAAGATGGTGAAGTAAGGCAAATTGGCACCCCTGAAGACATCTATCTTCGTCCGGCCGACACCTATGTTGCTGGTTTGCTTGGCACATTCAATGTCGTTTCTGAAAAAGGTAGCATGGCCAACATCATTCGTTCAGAACATACACGTATCATAGCGGGCAGTGAATACCAGGTAACATCTTCAATGTACCAAGGACGATCGTACCTCGTTCATTTGCAGCGCAACAACATCCATTATAACGTTAGCTCCGATACCCCGCTGAACATCGGTTCACTTGTCGGATTGCAATTCCCCGAAGATCATATACTCACAGTATTGAAACGATGAGTAGGATTGCTCAAATACAACAGATGTTGGCAGAAGATCCGTCAGATCAATTCTTGCAATATGCGCTTGCCCTCGAATTTAAAAAAGAAGGTAAAAAACACGAGGCCGTTGAAGCTTTGACAAAACTGTCTGACGAATATTTACCGAAATATTACCAGTTAGGAAAACTCCTTGAAGAAGACGAAAAGATTGAACAAGCCATCCTTGTCTACAAAAATGGCGAAGCGTTGGCGCGGAAAACTGGCGATTTAAAAACTGCCAACGAACTCGCTGAAGCCATTTGGATGCTCGATTA
>JANRAA010000038.1 GCA_030728235.1 Flavobacteriales bacterium | reverse complement strand
CTGTGGCTACTGGGTTTTATGAGGCATCCGCGACAGCGTCAGGCTGCGTATTTAGCGACGATATAAACGTTGAAATCATTCCACCAATTGAATTGGATCTTGGACCTGATCGCATCGCTTGCAAAGAGACCGTTGTTATCATCGATACGTATTTACAAACCTTTCCATATCCATTGGACTTCACTTGGTCTGAGTCGGGTACCGAAGCAACATTGGAGGTTAAACAAACCGATACGTATACGGTTTCGGTAGCAGATGATTGTGAAACGGTGTCGGATGAGGTGTATGTATATTTCGAACAGTGTGGCTGCCTCATCTATGTTCCCAATGCATTTACGCCCGACAACGATGGCTTGAACGAGGTGTTTCAAGTAGAGTCTGAATGTGCCTTTGAGACGTACAATTTGAAAATTTTCAACCGCGACGGCGACATCGTTTTCCAAACAGAAGATCCAAACGACAGGTGGAATGGAAATACTTACGGTGGCGCGTACTATGTGAAAGATGATGTTTACGTTTGGCAAATCGAATATTCTACAACTACCTTGGAAGGAAGTATTTCAGATAAGCTAACCGGACATGTAACCGTATTGAGATAGGTCAGTGGTTTGTTTTATCGACATCTGCGACTCTATTTTAATCACAATTCTACCGCGCTGAAAGAATGAATACACCCCACGAACAAATCGCCATCAAAGCCACCTATTTCAGCATCGTTGGTAATATTTGTCTGGCGGCGATTAAAGGTTTGGCGGGTTTGTTTGGTAATTCTTATGCGCTCATCGCGGATGCGATTGAATCTACAGCCGATGTCTTCGCTTCATTTTTGGTGCTTTTTGGATTGAAGTATGCTAGCCGTCCGGCTGATGATAACCACCCTTACGGACACGGCAGGGCAGAACCATTGATCACATTTCTAGTGGTTGGATTTCTCATTGTTTCGGCCTTGGCAATTGCCTATCAGAGTATTCTGAATATTCAAACCCCGCATGAACTGCCCAAAGGTTGGACCTTGATGATTCTTGCCCCCATCATTGTGTGGAAAGAGGTTTCTTATCGCTTGGTATTGAAAAAGGCGAAACAGTCGAACAGCTCTTCTTTGAAAGCCGATGCTTGGCACCACCGCAGCGATGCCATAACTTCCATTGGCGCATTTATCGGGATTTCTGTAGCGCTTATTGGCGGCCCAGGGTTTGAAACCGCCGACGATTGGGCTGCCCTTTTTGCCGCGGGATTCATACTTTACAACAGCTATCTCATATTCCGTCCCGCCCTCGGGGAAATCATGGATGAGCATTTATACGACGATTTACTCGAAGATATCCGTCGGGTGTCGCTCACGGTTGAGGGTGTTTCAGATACCGAAAAATGCTTCATTCGCAAAGCAGGGATGTCTTATCATGTCGATTTACACGCCCATGTGAATGCGGAGATTACGGTACGTGAAGGACATGAAATAGCGCACAGATTGAAGGATCAATTGCAAAAAGAGATTCCACAACTGCGGCAAATCCTGATACACATCGAGCCAAAAGAAAGTGATTCGTAGTCGATGCTCGCAGTGATGGTTTGCAGATGGTTGAAACTGCAATAAATGTGATTTATTTTCTTCGTTTAATATGGAACTCTGGTGATTGTGGCATCTTTCAAGTATCAGTAATCATATCTTCGTCGAATGAAAGTTGTACTGCTCTCTTTCCTATTTCTTTTTTCGCTCATCGCGGATGTTGATGCCCAAGAAAATTTTGATCATCGCTCTGAAATTGTCAATTTCTACATGGCTGACTTGGCTGTGGACGCGAAGATCTTGAAATACGACACAGCAAATGTGTGGATTGAGGTGTTGGATGTGTTAAAGTCAAACACGCACAATGTTTCGAAGGGTAGCAAGTTGCACGTCAAAAAACCGAATTGGCCTGAGTGTGGGTTTGATGATTTCGAACAAGTGAGAAAACGTGGGAGGTTTTATCTGGAAAAAACAGGCAGACATTGGTCGATTTTAGATGATCGCGAAGATTGTCTGATTTACATAAGTTCGAATGAAACCTACATGTCGATGATTCGGCAAGAAACGGTGGTTTTGCCTGTATCAACGTTCAATGAATGTTTAAAGGAGTTGGTGAATTATTACGATGTCTATGACTCAGGTATGGAGTTGATAACCTTATTGCCTGATGAATTGATACAACAAAAGGCAAAAACCAATGCCATCATGAATGGTTTTGAAAAGTCGTCGCGGCAATTGAGAGATCCCAAGCCAATACCCTTAGATATAGAGTCAGTAGCAGATCAACCAATAAACTTGCCGTGTTTGTTGGCGCACGTGCCACCTCGTTTTCAAGGCATTTCTGACCTTGATAGTCTTTCGAGTTTTATCGAGTCGAACATCTCTTTTACATCGCTTGACACATCTGTTACTGGGAAAATATACGTCGAGATTGAATTGTCCGCCGAAGGCGATTTGTTAAAAACAGAACTTAAAAAAGGGATCTACCCAACTTGCGATGCGGCGGTTTTGTCTTTTATTGAAAGCATGAAAAAGTGGACGCCGGCTGTGCTTTTAGAAAAGCAAGTCGCATGTTTTCATGTTATCCGAGTTATTATCAAGGATGCGGAAAATTGAAAGGAACGATATGCAAGAACTTCGCGCAGTGTTAAACCAACTGCCAATTTTGCTGCTGCTATCTGTTCAATTCCTGTTTAGTCAATCGAAAGCCTGTTCTTGTGTCGGACAAGACACGTTTATGAAGTCCATTTCAGAGTTCACCGCTGAAGTTGAAATCGTCGCCGTCGACAGCACAACCATGTTGATCGGCAGCAATTCTTTCCGTGTGCCAGTTACCAAATTATTGATTCGGGATGTATTGCGCGGAGAGGCCAATGGCGACACCCTTTACCTCATGATTGATGGTGAGTTGGGGTGTTTTCACGACATCCCATATCGGCAGATCGGACAGCGTTACATACTCACTGGATCATTTCGCAAAAAGCAACTGATTGCAGGTAATGAGGCCTTTACAAAGTCGATATTCTACCTCGATGATTGCTTGGAGGGAACCGTAATTTTGCGCGATGGAAAAGCGATTGGTTATGTTCAGAAGAACAAGTTTTCGCGAATCACAAAGCGGCAGCGTTTCTTGTCGCATTTCAGCAAGCGCTTAGCCAGCGCTTATTACAACAAACGTGTGAAACAAGACGAGCCAGAAAAATTGATGCAAACGATGTCTGAGCGAAGGTTTCACCGCAAGTTCAGCAGGGCAGAAAAGAAAATCCCCCTGTACATCCCGTTTGACTATTAGGTCAGGCCTTTCGAACGAATTCAGACTTCAAGCCCATCGCGCCAAAGCCATCGATTTTGCAACTGATGTTGTGGTCGCCATCTACCAGACGGATGTTTTTCACCTTCGTACCTGCTTTTACTGGTTTCGGAGCTCCTTTAACAGGAAGATCTTTGATGACAATCACCGTGTCACCATCTTGCAGCACATTGCCATTTGAATCAATAAATTGAGAACCTTCAGCAGCGTTTTCAGAAGGTGCATCTTCCGCATTCCATTCGTGAAAGCATTCTGGACAAGCGATGAGGTTTCCGTTCGGGTAAGTGTATGTTGAGCCGCAATTCGGACAAGCAGGGGTTGTATCCATCGTAATCGAGTAAAATTCAGTGAAACCTAAGTTCGGCGCAAGGTGCAGAAAATTTATGGATTGAGGTTGAAGGCTGTCGATAGTCAGGTTTTGAAGAATTGAGTGGATTATGATCTAGCAAAAATGAGCAAGGGTGGGTAGTTGCCTAGATCTGCTGATTTTATTTTGAAGCTCACTGAAAGGGCTTTTGTGGCTCAGTTTAGTGCCAAGTTGAGCCACAATTGCAGGTCGCATTAGCCACAATTAATCGAATTGTGAGCTAGTCTGCTTGGGATTTGCCGCGCATTTCGAGTATGGTCTTGACCTTGTTGGATTGAAATTTTAGTTTACTTTCCGATACAAAACTTCCCAAAGATATTACCCAACAAATCGTCAGAACTAATGGCGCCGGTGATTTCGCCAAGGTGGTGAAGAGCACGACGGATGTCGATGGCTAGGAAATCACCACTGATGCCTGATTGTAGTCCGTTGAGGACGTCTTGCAGGGCGTTGTAAGCAGCAGTGAGCGATTGGTGGTGGCGGACGTTCGTTACCAATGAGGCGTCGTTGCTGAATTTTTCGAGATCGCTCAGGTTGAAGAGCGTTTGCTCAAGTTTGTTGAGGCCTGAACGTTCAAGTGCGCTGATGTGCAGTATCGCGCGGCCGTGAAGCGCAACAGGGGTGTAGTTGCCATCGCATTTGTTGGCGACAAGTAATAGGTGCTGGCGCTGCGGGTCTATCATGGCCTCGATTTCGGTTATTTCTTCTTCTATGTTCGTGCCAGCGGCACGGATGTCGAACAAATACACCACAATGGCTGCTTGTCGCAATGCGGATAAGCTGCGTTCAACCCCTATTTTTTCAATGGTGTCTTCGGTGTCGCGAAGGCCTGCAGTGTCGATAAAGCGAAAGCGGACACCTTCTATGGTTACTTCATCTTCGATGGTGTCTCGCGTAGTACCCGCTATTTCACTCACTATTGCGCGTTCTTCGTTCAGCAGGGCATTTAAAAGAGTCGATTTACCTGCGTTCGGCTTTCCGACAATGGCAACGGGGATTCCGTTTTTGATGGCATTTCCCGCACGGAAGCTATCGATGAGGCGACGCAACATGACCTCAATCTCGAACAATAGGTTGGTTAGTTTGCTGCGATCGGCGAATTCGACATCTTCTTCAGCAAAGTCGAGTTCGAGTTCAATCAGCGATGCGAAATTGATCAGTCGTTCACGCAGGTCGTTGATTTCTCTTGAAAATCCACCCCGCATTTGGTGCATCGCCAGTTGGTGTTCGGCGGCGCTGCCAGATGCGATAAGGTCTGCTACCGCTTCGGCCTGACTCAAATCCATCTTGCCACTCATGAAAGCCCGGAAGGTAAACTCACCAGCTTGCGCGTACCTGCAGCCGCTGGTAACCAGCAACCGCAAAATTTCTTCGCGGATGTACCTTGAACCGTGGCAGTTGATCTCAACCACATCTTCGCCAGTAAATGAATTTGGTCCGCGGAAAATTACAACCACCACTTCATCGAGTATACGCTCATCATTGCGGAGCGTCCCGAAATGCGCAGTATGACTGGCCGCCTCATCCAGATTTTTGCTGAAAAAGGTATTTACAATATCTATCGCATCCGGACCCGAAACCCGAATTACCGATATGGCTCCTTGTCCGCTCGCGGTTGAAAGCGCACAAATGGTTGATTCATCAGCAGTAAAAAACATGGGGTAAAGATACAGCGTCGTCACGAAATAGGTTGAAAGCGATTCGAGCCAAGTCCGAAAAAGCTTTGATGTTCGTCGTTTGAACCAACTTCAAATGGGTGCAGATAGTTAAACATCCGCGCCCAGCGAAGAAAGAGGAAAAAAACAGGAAACAGTTCGATAACCTTAATTTTACAATCTTTGAGGTAGGGGGAAGCGTTACATCATTGTATAACTGCGGCAATCGACTGATAATGAAACGAATTGGAATTTTAGTTGGGGGGATATTGGCAGCGCTTAGCTCATTGGGACAAACGGCTCCGAATTTTACGGTGCACGATACTCAAGGTGTAACCCACAATTTATATTCAGACTATTTAGATCAAGGCAGGGTAGTTATTTTGGGCATGTTTTACGTCGGTGCACCTTGGTTTCAAGAAGTTGCCGATAGCTTAGAAAATCAGATTGCGGCGCTTGGAGAAGATGGAAACATCGATATGCTCTACTTATCTTATGTAGATAGCAACGCCGAATTGATTCAGTTTGCGACAGATTCAGGACTTTTAAAACCGATGATTGGCAATGAAGGTGCGTCGGGAGCTGCGATGGCGCCTTACACGATTGGCAGTGGTTTCGGAATTTTTTACGGCTATCCGCTTTTTGTCGTTGTGCATGAAGATCGCAGTGTTGATTACGACCCGTATGGTGCTACACCAACCGAAATGGTAGGTGCCATTATGGATGCCGCAACAGGAGGAGTTGGCGTTGATGCTTTTGATCAAGAGCGTATGATGGTGTATGCTGCAAACGGCAATTTGGTAGTTCAGGCAAGCGAGATTACCGCTGTGCAATTGTTCGATTTGAGTGGGAGGGAAGTGTTAAACAGCTCAACATCAACCGGTACCATAGACGTTGATTTGCCAGGAGGCATTTACATCTATCGCCTTCATAACAGTGCTGGAAGCTTCTCAGGGAAAGTTTATTTCCCATAAAAGTGAAATTTGACGCCTGTATCCTTTCAATTGGCGGTTAGTTCCCCTATTTTCGCAGGCGTAATTTCACAGCATCATGAGTGTACTTGTAAATAAGAATTCAAAGGTTATCGTTCAAGGATTTACCGGAAGTGAAGGATCTTTTCACGCTGGTCAAATGATTGAGTATGGTACCAATGTAGTTGGAGGAGTAACTCCAGGAAAAGGTGGGCAAATGCACCTTGATCGTCCGGTTTTCAACACTGTTGAAGATGCGGTAAAGGCCACTGGTGCTGACGTTACCATTATTTTCGTTCCACCAGCTTTTGCTGCTGATGCGATTCTAGAAGCTGCTGACGCAGGAATCAAAGTTATTGTAACCATTACTGAAGGCATACCGGTTGCGGATATGGTGAAGGTAAAATCACACATCGGTAAGTACGATTGTACACTGATAGGTCCGAACTGTCCGGGTGTTATGACTGCTGGCGAAGCCAAAGTAGGCATCATGCCAGGTTTTATCTTCAACCCAGGACGTATTGGCATTGTTTCAAAATCAGGAACACTTACATACGAAGCAGTAGATCAAATCACGAAAGCCGGTCTTGGACAATCAACTGCTATTGGAATTGGTGGAGACCCAATTATTGGTACTACCACATTGGAGGCAGTGAAGCTTTTGATGGCAGATAAGGATACCGACGGAATTATCATGATTGGTGAGATCGGAGGAGATTTGGAGGTGAAGGCTGCACGTTGGATCAAAGAGAACGGTACCAAACCAGTTGTAGGATTTATAGCTGGAGAAACAGCACCAAAAGGACGCACAATGGGTCACGCTGGAGCGATTGTTTCTGGAGATGATGAATCTGCAGCAGCTAAGAAAAAGATCATGCGCGAATGTGGAATTCACGTTGTTGATTCTCCTGCGCAGATTGGGAAGAAAATGGCGGAGTTGGTTGGACTTCGATAAACTCAGTCCCCCGATTCGATAAACTCAGTCCCCCGATTCGATAAACTCTGATTCATTTAAAAGAGAATGAAATCATTGGGGAATTAGAAACTAAAATCTAAACACAAAAAAAGGCGATCAGAGATGATCGCCTTTTTTCATGAGTTCTTTGAATGTCACGGACAAGCAGATCCGAAAGCAGATAAGAAGTCGAGTAAGTCGCCTGAACCTACGATACCATCATTGTTGAGGTCGGCAGCGCATGAATCAAACGTACAAGAACCGTCATCGCAACCCGCATTTCCGTCGTAGTTCGTAGCAGTAGGATCGGTACAACCTGGGAAAACACAAGATTGATTGTCGATACTGGCTATCGAGTTGTAGTTGCAAGCAGTTGGGTAGGTACAGCCAGTAGAACAGCTGATTAATTGGCTATTACAGGCGGAGTCCCAATCATCTTGTGAGCAAAAAGGATCATCATTCAGTATTTGCACCAAGCAATTTTGATTTTCTACATATTGGTAACCATTTGGTGGTGAGCAAGCATATACAGCTGGCTGACCAAATGTTGTCGGGTCATAAGGAATAAACCATTGGCCATCAGTACAACCGAAAGCACACTGGTCATAATTGAACTGACACAAGTCATCCCAAGATACTGAACCGCAAAAACCGTCGGAACCAAGCACACCTATTACACAAGCCTGATCAGGTTCCCAATATCCCAATGGAATCGTGCACCCCTGAACCGGCATTGCAGAACCAACTTCGAATGGGATGTACCATGAAACAGTTGAACAGCCAAATGCACAGAAATTATAGGCATTATTGCACGCTGTATCCCATGTATTCACAATGCAGAAATTGTCGCTCTCAATTACTGAGATCACACATTCTTGATCAGGCGTGTAGTAGCCTTGAGGTGTGGTGCATGCAAAAACGGCAGGTGAAATGCCCACTGCATAAGGGATATGCCATGAAGCTGTTGTACATCCAAAAGCACACGTGTTATAGGCTTGCTGACAGGTCAAATCCCACGATACATTAACACAATATGGATCATTGGCAATAATTTGCTGCATACATGCTTGGTTTGGTGTCCAATACCCTGCAGGAGGGAAACAATCATAAACGGCAGGCCCAGTGCTAACATCAACAGGTATGTGCCAAGTTGCGGTTGCGCAGCCGTAAAAACAGGTGTTGTATGCATTTTGACATGCACTATCCCAAGCATAGTTGTTGCAATAGTTGTCGTTAACCATAACCGATATTATACATGCAGCGTTAGCCAATTGATAACCTGCTGGAAGCGAACATCCAAAAACGGCAGGGGCAGACCCGATTTCATAAGGTATTGACCAAGCTGGCGCAGCACAGCCAATGCAACTGTTGTATGAAGCTTGACAAACTGAGTCCCAGTTGTTGTTCAAACAAAAAGGATCATTTGCAATAATTTGGTTCATGCAGGTTTGGTCTGGAAACCAGTAACCAGTGGGTGCATTGCAGGCAAGAACTGCAGGTCCAGCATTTAATTCTACTGGGATAAAATAACCTGTATATGTACAACTACCATTGTCGACAGTCGCCGTGGGGTTGTAGTTACAAGCATTTGAATTCGTGCATCCCACCTGTGCGGTGGCTGCGGTGCCTAAAAAGGTGAGCATCGCGGTAGCAACCAGTCCGACGAGTCGTCTGTAAAGAGTAGATTTCATAAGATTAGCATTTAATTGGTTTTATATAAGGCAAGACAATTTGGTAGACAAGTGTATTCAGGATTTCTGGACGGGTGCTCCAGTAATGAGTGAATGGAATGTTTGAATGAGCCGTTGACCGAAATAAAAAACCGCCTTCAAAACAAGTGATGCTCAGACCTTTTAAGTCTACAATGCATGCAATTATTTCGAAGACGGTTGCCTTGTATAGATAGAAGAACTACCTCATTATTTCATGCTTTCTTTTTGATTTCCAAGTGTTTCCAGTGAAGTCGGGGATGTCTACTCGGGCGCTGTCTTGCGCCACACTCAATTCACTAAGCGGTGTAATCGCACTCCAAAGTATTCCGTCGTAGACGTTGAAATCTAGAGCAATTCCTTTGTTCAGACAATGTATCAATCTCCACATCATGATAAAATCCATTCCGCCATGTCCGATGCTCTTGGCCCTCGCTTCGTCGCCCAAGGTTTTCCAAAAGTTATGCTTGTATGTTTCTTGGTATTCGTTGTATTT